>CP064977.1:0-300000 GCA_016699465.1 Candidatus Campbellbacteria bacterium
AAAATTCAATAACAAATGACAAATATCAAATAACAAAGAGGCAATACGCGTGCTTGGTACCATAGAAAAAGGCGCCGACTCCTGGGAGTAACGGCGCCTGGGTGGGATTTGTCTGTTGATTAGGTTATAACCAGGGCTTGGTCTACCTCTTGGCCACTTGCCTCCGTAGACACTACTGGTTCTCGCCCTTTCTAACGGACAGAGCCCGATCACTCCGGGGGAGCGATCATTTTTTTACTGAAGGTACTACTCAGCTTTGGCGAGTGGCTCGAGGAGCCACTCTATCCGAGGGACAGACCGTCAGGTCTGTTTCCGGCCTCCAGGGCCGGTGAGTCCCATTTTTTGAGGGATGGTGTGTCCCCCCTTCTGGCTTCGTCGGTTCGTGGTCAGGTCAGGATCGGGCTGTACACGTGTTTTAAGCACCTCCTCTGCCCCTTTAGGGCCGACATGTGGGCACGCCGCCCACGGTGAGTGAATACTTCAGGGAACTAATCTACTGCCTTTATATCAAAAATGGTTTTTTATGTCAATAGAAAAGGCCTCAACACCGAAGTGTTGAGGCCTGGTGGGCGCCCATTGTTTTTTAGGGGCGTCCGTTAGTTGGGGGTCCCGGCGGGAGTTCGGCGTGAGCTCCTACCGGATTTCTGTGTCTGCTTTGACCAGCCCAATTGAGAAGACCTTATCGGTCTTACTACAACAGGGGACCGAGTGAGTTTCTCCTTTCCGCTTTTGTGCGGGGGCGACAGACGCGAGGTGAACGAAGTTGCGGACGTCGCAACCGCCGGAAAACCCTGCCACAATGGCCTACGAGGGGTTTTCTTTCTCGGCACCGGCCTCACCTAGACCGGTGACTAACGCACTCACGGGCGTTTCTCGCCCATACCTCCTACGGCCATTTTGGCACCTCCCGTTTGGCCCGTGCTGTCGGACATTGCCCTCACACCCGATGTGTGGAGTCAATGTGCGACGCTCTGGCGGCTTCCATCTGGGACACATTATACACATCTCAATTTGTTTGTCAAGCGTTTCTTTGAACCTCTATTTTTGTGTCTTTTGGGCAAAAAACGAGGTATACTTCACATATAACCAAACTAATTACTAACCTCTAACTACCAACTTCTAACCTCTACTTTATATGGAACTAACAATTGAAAAAGCAAAAATGACACCGAAGGATTTCTTTATGTACTTTGGTACAGCGGTATCGCTGTATGTATCTGCAGGAGCACTTCTTGCACTTTTGTTTAGTATCATCAACACGCTTCTTCCCGATGTTCTTAATCCGCAGTATACATCTTCGTGGTCAATGGATGGCATGCGATTCTCTATTTCAACATTAATTGTTGCATTTCCTCTGTACATTGTGTTGTCGTGGCTCATCCGAAAAGATATCGCAAAGGATATTCAAAAGTATCAGCTCTCAATTCGAAAATGGTTTGTGTACCTCACACTTTTCATCGCTGGTGCTACTGTTGCAGGTGATGTGATTGCGTTAGTGAATACATACCTTGGTGGAGAAATTCCAGCACGCTTCATTTGGAAAGTACTTTCCGTATTTGTCGTTGCTACTGTTGTTTTTGTCTACTATTTCTACGATTTACGCCGTGCGGAATCAAAAGACACAAAGGTAAACAAAACGCTCATCATTATTGCTAGTATCGGTGTGGTTGCTGCGATTGTTAGTGGAATTGTTGTTGCCGGTTCACCATCTCAAGCACGTGCGATACGTTTTGATGAACAGCGGGTGAATGATTTGTCGAATATTCAATCGCAGGTAATACAGTACTATCAATACCATGCCGTGTTGCCGGGACAGCTGTCTGTTCTTACGGATACTATCAGCGGGTATACTGCACCTCTTGATCCCGAAACAAAGAATGCGTATGAGTACAAGATGCTTGCACCTCTTTCATTTGAACTTTGTGCAACATTTACTCAAGAAAATCTTGATACGACAAAAACAGCGCCTATGTACTATGACATGGGTGGCATGAGTGGGAACTTTACACATGCTGCGGGACGAGTATGTTTTGAGCGTGTTGTAGATCCAAAGGCGTACCCAGTATTTAAACAGTAGAAAAATCAAAACAGCCCCGCCTTTGGCGGGGCTGTTTTCTATGTGCGAGCGGTGTAGTATAGTTGCTGTATATGGAAGCCTACGATCACAAAAATATTGAGGAAAAGTGGCGTACAGAGTGGGAGAAGCAAGAGCTTTTTCGTGCGCGTGACGATGATGAACGACCGAAGTATTACTCATTGATTGAGTTTCCATACCCGTCAGGAAATTTGCATGTAGGACACTGGTATGCATTTTCTGTTCCTGATATTTTTGCACGGTATAAACGAATGAAAGGGTTCAATGTGCTCTATCCAATTGGATTTGACGCATTCGGTTTACCTGCAGAAAACGCTGCAATTAAAAACAAACTCAATCCACGGGAATGGACATTGGGAAATATTGAGTACATGCGTTCACAGCTTCGTTCAATGGGCGCATCATTTGATTGGTCGCGCGAAGTAGTTACCTGTGATCCTTCATACTACAAGTGGACACAGTGGCTCTTTTTGCAAATCTACAATAAAGGTCTCGCATATCAAAAAGAAACAGAAGTGAACTGGTGTCCTTCCTGTCAGACAGTGCTTGCAAATGAACAAGTGGTTGCCGGACAGTGTGAACGTTGTAGTACAGAAGTTGAAAAGCGTTTGATGAAGCAGTGGAATCTTAAAATTACTGACTATGCGCCACGACTTCTCTCTGACTTAGATGCACTCCAGTATCCGGAAGCAATCAAAGAAGCACAACGTAACTGGATTGGCGCATCCGAAGGGGCCGAGTTGGAGTTTACTATTAAGGGAACAGAAGAGAAGATACGCGTATTCACAACGAGACCAGATACTCTTTTTGGAGCAACGTATGTTGTGTTAGCTCCTGAACATGAATTGGTAGAAAAGCTCCAAGGTCGTATTTCTAATTTTATAGAGGCACAGAAATACGCAGCAGAATCACGAAAGAAGGCCGAGATTGATCGTATGGCAGAAGGACGAGAGAAGACCGGGGTAAAACTCGAAGGTATTGTTGCAGTTAACCCAGCGAACCAAGAAGAGATTCCGGTGTTTATTGCTGACTACGTGCTCGCATCATATGGAACAGGGGCAATTATGGCAGTTCCTGCACACGACGAACGCGACTGGGAGTTTGCAAAGAAATTTAATTTGCCGATTAAGACAGTTGTAGAACCTGTGTTTGTTCAAAAAACAGAACCAGGAAAAGTTAAAGAAGGGCTTCCATTCGTCGAACGAGAAGCAATTACAGCAATTGTTAAACATTGGAGTGAAGAAAAGTACATTGGTCTTCGTTGGAGGAAGGTTGACTGGGAAACTTTGATTACAGGTGGTGTGGAGGAAGGCCAAACTCCTGAATCAGCAGCTATTGCTGAAATACGAGAAGAGACGGGATATCAAAACCCAAAACTTATTTCACAACTACCACCAACGCACGCGCAATTTTTCCATGTTCCGAAGAATCAGAATCGCTTCGCTCACTTCCATGTTTTTTACTTTGAACTTCAAGATGGTACACACGAAGAAATATCCAAGGAAGAACAAGAAAATCATGAGGTACACTGGCTTTCTAAAGAGGAAATGGAAAACTTCCACCTTCCCGAGTCTCACCGATTTTCTTGGAAAACGTTACAAGAAGAACGGGTAGTGTATGCGAGTGAGGGGCTTCTTGTTAACTCAGGTGACTTTAGTGGTATGAATAGTGCTGATGCGCGAAAGAGGATTACTGAATTTGTTGGCGGAGAACTGAAAACAACATACCGCATGCGTGATTGGATTGTGTCGCGTCAACGTTATTGGGGTTGTCCGATTCCTATCATCCACTGCAAAACATGTGGACCCGTTCCTGTACCTGACAATGATTTACCAGTGGTACTTCCTGAAATTGATGATTATCTTCCAACGGGGGATGGGAAATCACCCCTTGCAAAAGCAATAGACTGGGTAAATGTGAAGTGTCCAAAGTGCGGTGGAGATGCGCAACGCGAAACAGATACCCTTGATACGTTCATTGATTCCTCGTGGTACTTTCTTCGCTACACTGATCCAAAGAATGAAAATGAATTCGCATCACACACAAAACAGGATATGTGGATGCCGGTTGCGTTCTACTCTGGCGGAGCAGAACACACGACGATGCACTTACTCTACTCTCGTTTTTGGCACAAAGTATTATTTGATTTAGGACTGGTGCGTGATACTGAACCATATCTCAAGCGCACAAACCGCGGTCTCATTCTTGGTCCTGATGGAAATAAGATGAGTAAGAGTAAAGGGAATGTTATTGATCCAGATGCAGTTGTTGCACAACTTGGTTCAGACACAGTGCGTATGTACCTTGCGTTCATCGGCCCATACAATGAAGTTGGTTCATATCCATGGAGTCCCGATGGCATTATTGGTGTACGTCGTTTTATCGAACGAGTATGGAAAATGAAAGATAAGACTGGTTCAGGAGAGCTGTCTGAGAGTGGAGAACGAATACTTCATCAGACAATTAAAAAAGTAACTGAGGAGATTGAGTCGTTTAAGTTCAACACCGCTGTTTCAGCATTCATGATTTGTCTTAATGCCCTTGAAAAGGAACAGGGAATATCACGAGAGGCTTTTGAGACATTTTTACGGATACTTGCACCGTTTGCTCCGCATGTGACCGAAGAGCTTTGGTATACTCTTGGACACCAGACCTCTATCCATAAAGAGGCTTGGCCTAAGTATAACGAGGCGACTATTGCGGAAAAAGAAATATATGTCATAATGCAGGTCGACGGTAAGGTTCGGGGCAAGATTTCGACGGTCCCTGGGGTGTCTCAAGATGACGTTTTAGCCTTAATTTATAAGGATGAAAAGCTATCTCGATATATTAACGGAGTACCACTTGAAAAGGTTATTTTTATTCCCAATCGTTTAATAAGTATTGTTACCCGAAAGGCTTGACGATACCCCGTAAGAGTGATAGACTGGTCAGTACCAATCAATTTTTTAACCAATACTGTTATGTCAAAAACGTCAAAAAAAGCATCACCAGCGACTGGTCGAAAGTCAGCAATTTCTTTCAACCCGAAGCAGGTTACCAAACGCCTTCTCGGTGCTCTTTCTACACGTGCACAAGACGTGTTGACGAAGCGATATGGACTCGGCGATAAGGTAAAGCGCATGACGCTTGAAGCAATTGGTGAACAGTATGGTATTACTCGTGAGCGAGTACGACAGATTGAAAATTATGCCATTGCAAGTATCCGAAAATCAGATGCGTACAAAAAAGAAAAGGATGTTTTTGTAGAACTTAAAGAAGAGCTCATCTTTTTTGGTAGTATTGTTTCTGAAGAGCATTTTCTTGTGCATCTTTCAGCTGATGCAGGAATACGAAATCATTTTCACTTTCTGTTGGTAGTTGGAGAAGAGTTTGAAAAGCGAAAAGAAGATGAACACTTTACACACCGCTGGCACGCAGATAGCTCATTGGCCGGAAAGGTAGAGGATGCATTAAAAAAATTGTATGCCTCACTTACGTATGAAGAACTGGTATCTGAGCCAGATATTATTGCAGCATTTCTCGGACATTTAAAAGATGTCGCTGAAGAATATCGTACAGAAGAAATGGCACGCCGATGGCTTTCTATGTCAAAGGTTGTATCGAGTAATCCACTTGGTGAATGGGGACACTCTGCATCTCCAAGCGTAACGCCAAAAGGTGTTCGAGACTTTGCATACCTTGCTATTCGCAATCACGGATCACCATTACACTTTAGCGAAGTTGCTAAACGAATTAATGAACTTTTTGAAAAGAAAGCACATGTTGCAACAACACATAACGAACTCATTAAAGATGATCGATTTGTATTGGTAGGTCGCGGACTCTATGCGCTTTCTGAATGGGGATACATACAAGGAGTTGTGCGTGATGTCATTACGAAAGTGCTCAAAGAAAATGGGGCGCTTACGAAAGATGAGGTTATTGCGAAAGTACTCAAAGAGCGATACGTAAAGCCAAATACTATTTTAGTAAACCTCCAGGATTCAAAATATTTTTCTAAGAATCCTGATGGTACCTACGTCCTCGCATAACTTGCGTAATCCACAGCCCCCGCACTTCGTTTCGAAGGCGGGGGCTGTGCTATGATAGATGTATGTTCTCGTATGTTTTAGAACTCTTTAAACCTGCATGGGAAGTGGCACGTCTTGTTTTTTCATTTGCTCCTCTGTGGGCGCCGTTTTTCTGTGGATATGCTGGATGGCGTGGATGGATGCGGTATCGACGCGCTCAGTATCTTGCAAAACAGGAGCCCGTTCTTCTTGAAATAAAAGTTCCAAAAGAAGTAAGTAAATCTCCAGCTGCGATGGAAATGGCATTGAATGCTTTGTATGCAACTGGTGGTGAAGGAAATGTTGTTGAAAAGTATTGGGACGGTGGTGTGCGTCCATGGTTTTCACTTGAACTCGTGTCTCTTGAGGGGCAAGTGAAGTTTTTTATTTGGACGTGGAAGGGAAGTGTAAAAAGTATTCAAAATAATATTTACGCACAGTACCCAAAAACAGAAGTCATTGAAGTTCCTGATTACACGTTGGCATTTTTGTATGATCCTGACGCCGCTGATTTGTCTGGCGCTGAGTTTATACTTACGAAACCAGATCCGTATCCAATAAAAACATACATTGACTACGGTTTAGATAAAGATCCGAAGGAGGAGTTTAAAATTGATCCTATCGCGCCAGTACTGGAGTATCTCGGTGGTTTAGGAAAGGGTGAGCAAGCATGGATACAGATTATTGTTCGTGCGCACAAAAAAGAAGATCCTAAAGGCGGTTCATTTTTGAGTGGATTCAAATCTGTTGAAGATGTGTTTGATGTAGGAAAAAAGACAAAAGAGTATTTTGAAAAAACAGATAAGTGGAAGGATAATGTTAAGACAGAAATAAAAAAGATTATCGACAAGCGTACATTGAAAGGGAAATCAGAAGACGGGAAAGAAGGCCCTATTGTATTTACTGATCTTGAAAAAACAATTGTCACAGCTCTTGAGAGAAGCGTAACAAAATTGGGATTTGATGCCGGTATTCGTGCGCTCTACCTCGCTGAAAAAGAGTACTTTAACAAATCTCACAAAGGGGCGCTCAATGGTGTGTTGGCTCAGTACAATACCTCGCATTTGAATGGTTTCAAAAAAGTAAATGGAACAAGTTTTGATTATCCAATTCAAGATCCTTTCAATACGCGATTGCCAAAGATGAAGCGAAAAATATTTGAAGCGTATCGATTGCGAGGATACTTTCATCCGCCATATAAACGAAAACCATTTGTGCTTAATACTGAAGAACTAGCTACGATCTTCCACTTCCCTGGAGGAGTCGTCGAAACGCCAACATTTGGTCGAATTGAATCACAGAAGGCAGAGCCACCAATGAATCTTCCTATTTAGTATGGCGGCGTATGCGAAGCATATGGCGAGTGCTGTGTGTATTGGTGTGCTTGCACTGGCGTTTTTGCAGTATCCACAACCTTTTCCTACACGTTCGCTCGTGGCAATTCCGGAAGGAGTTTCTTTTGCTGAGGCATCAGCACTACTGAAATCGGCACACATTATTTCGTCGACGACACTTTTGCGTTTGAGCGCGGGAATTATTGGAGGTGCAGAGAACATTCGTGCAGGTGAGTATCTGTTTGAAAAACCGATTGGCGTTCTTACTGTTGCATATCGTCTCATACATGGAGAATATCATCTTGAACAAGTTAAGGTGGTGCTTCCTGAAGGTAGTACAAATGCCATGATGGCAGATAGTATTTCAAAAAAACTTCCCTCATTTGATACAGACACTTTTCTGTCTCAAGCACACGACAGGGAAGGATACCTATTTCCTGACACGTATTTCTTTTTTGTGAACGCCCGACCAGATGATGTTATTGCAACACTCTCAAAAAAATCAGACAGTGTTCTTGCAGAATACGCTGACGCGATCGCTTCATCCACTCGAAGTAGGGAAGAAATTGTAACGATGGCGTCTATCATTGAGGAGGAGGCTCGTGGGGCAGAAGACCAGCGTGTTGTATCAGGTATTTTGTGGAAGCGCTTTGATGTTGATATGGCATTGCAGGTTGATGCGACATTTGCGTACACTCTTGGAAAAACATCAAGTGAATTAACTCACGACGATCTTCAAACTGATTCTCCGTATAACACCTATACACGAACGGGGCTTCCACCGACACCTATTAGTAATCCAGGTAGAGGTGCACTTGAGGCGGCACTTTTTCCAACAAAAACACCATACTGGTACTACCTCACGGGTACCGATGGCGTAACACATTTTGCTAAAACATTTGAGGAACATAAGAAAAATAAAGAACTATATTTACAGTAGTATTGTGTCCATGCTATAACACGACGGCCGGAGAGCGTATAGATGAACGTCGGTACGCTTCGGGGTCCAGTGCATCCCAGAAAGGAGATGTGTATGGGAAAAACGACCAAATTGAATATTGCCCTTGATGTTGAGCGTACTTCGTTTGGTGATGTGGGGTGGTTTGACGAAGAGTCGTACGTTGAGATTGTCCGTGTGCTTCATAGGTTTTACACGGAGATACGAAGTTTCGCACCACTTGAAGGGATCGATGTGACGTTTGAACCACCGTCGTCGCGGGATTGCTTCCACGGGTACGTTGCGGTAATTGTACGGGTGCAGGTGAATACTGTTCTTGGAACGTCGCGTGTATTCACCGATATGAGGTATCGTGGAATACTCGTGGCTGATAAGGAGAGAAGCGCCAAGTATCCAAAACCCGATTCACAGACCACGGAGGAGTTTTTCAAAAAGCTCGTCGAGAGCTTCAAGAGGTGTCTCCGAGAGGATTTTGAGTCGAATGCGCGGGCTCTTCGTTTCAGTATCGAGATGATTGAGGAGAGAATGGATCAGCTTTCGAGGGTGTAGTTGTAGCCACCAGATGTTCTTTTGCCCACTCCTCGGAGTGGCTTTTTTTTGGTATACTGTCTCTATCTATGATAATTACATACAATACACTCGAGTCGTTTAAGGTGCAGTTTGGAGATACTGTTCTCGCATTTAATCCTGTGTCGAAAAAGTCAAAGCATACCGCAACGTCATTTGGTGCGGATATTGTTCTTGTGTCAGTGAATCATCCAGACATGAACGGTACCGAGACGGTTGCGCGCGGAGAAGCAAATCCTCTTGTTATTACTGGCCCCGGAGAATATGAGCTCGATGGTATTGTCGTACGTGGATACTCATCACAGAGTATGTATGACGGAAAAAAACGACTCAATACAGTGTACCTCGTGACGCTCGAAGACATGAAGATGTGTTTTTGTGGGGCGTTGTCTGAAACACAACTTCCAACGGAGCTCTATGAGGTGTTGGATGATGTCGATATTCTCTTTCTTCCTGTTGGTGGTGATGGAGTACTTGATGCATCTGCTGCCCACAAACTTTCCGTTTCTCTTGAACCACACATTATTATTCCAATGCACTACACGGAAAGTTCCCTCAAAGCGTTTCTCAAAGAAGAGGGAGAGATCGGTGGTACTGCGGTGGAAAAAGTAACGTTACGAAAAAAAGAGGTAAGTGAGAAAGATGGTGAGGTTGTCGTATTGTCTCCGCAGGCGTAATACGTATGTTCACTTTTTTACGAAAAATACAACAACGTCCAGAACAGGAGCGTCGGACGATAGCGTTGTGGACTGCTTTTTGGATTACGGCAGGTATTTTTGGTATTTGGCTTATTTCATTTTTTGCGCATCTCAACCAACTTTCGTCGGTTTCAGATACGGCAATTTTAGAAAAAGTGTCTCCGCTTAATTCATCAAAAGAGACACTTTTGTTATTGTGGAACTCGATCAAAGGTGTTCTACAGAATTGATTATAAACACCTAAAAACAAAGAAATCCCCTGTATTTGTATGTCTTTTTGGTGTATACTGGTAGGGTAAAAGTATAGGTATTCATGACTTCACGAGCACCAAAAAAAGAAGAAGACATACCACAACGTTCAGGTTCGGGAACGGTTTCTCGTAGTATCTCAACTGAAATGAAGGAGTCCTTTTTGGACTACGCGATGTCGGTTATTACTGCTCGCGCACTTCCTGATGTGCGTGATGGTTTGAAGCCTGTGCACCGTCGTATTTTGTATGCGATGTACAGTATGAATTTGACGGCAACGTCAAAGGCTCGTAAATCGGCACTCGTTGTCGGTGAAGTATTGGGTAAATACCATCCACATGGTGATGCGTCTGTGTACGATGCAATGGTTGGTATGGCACAAACATTTTCATATCGATATCCGCTAGTTATCGGTCAAGGAAACTTCGGTTCAATAGATGGCGATCCTCCAGCTGCAATGCGTTATACCGAGGCACGTATGTCTCGCGTGGCTGCTGAGCTCATGCAGGATCTTGAAAAAGATACAGTTGATTGGCGTCCAAACTATGATGGTACGCGTAAAGAGCCAACTGTGTTTCCGGCATCTGTCCCAGGTATTTTACTCAACGGAACATTGGGTATTGCGGTTGGTATGGCAACAAATATTCCTCCACACAATCTTCGTGAAGTGGTACATGCGACGGTGCATCTTGCTGATAATCCCGAAGCAACAAACGACGATCTCCTTTCGTTTGTGAAGGGCCCCGACTTTCCAACAGGTGGTGTTATTTTTGGTGAAAAAGATATAAAACACGCATATACCAGTGGTAAGGGTGGTATTGTCACGCGCGGCGAGGCAGAAATTGTTGAAGGAAAGAAGGGACAATTTTACATTGTTATTACCTCAATCCCATTCCGTGTGAACAAGGCAGATCTCATTATGAAGGTGGCAGATCTTGTTCGTGAAAAAAAGATTGATGGCATCAGGGACATTCGTGATGAATCAACAAAAGATATTCGGGTTGTTGTTGAGCTCAAAACGGGAGCACACCCGCAAAAGATTCTCAACTTCCTCTACAAACACACACAATTGGAGGAAACGTTCCACATCAACACGGTGTGTCTCGTTGACGGTGTTCCACAAACACTCTCGTTAAAGAGTATTTTGCAGGAGTTTATTAAACACCGCCTTATTGTGGTTCGCCGACGAACGCAATTTGATCTTTCTGTTGCTCAAGCCCGTGAACACATTCTTTTGGGTCTTTCAAAAGCACTTGATCATATTGATGAGGTGATTGCGGTGATTAAAAAATCAAAGGATGCCGCAGATGCAAAAGAGTCTCTCAAGAAAAAATTTGGATTTTCAGAGTTGCAAGCGATTGCGATATTAGACATGAAGTTGCAGAAGCTTGCAGGTCTTGAACGCAAGAAAATTGAGGACGAACTTGCTGAAATTCAGAAACTTATTACGGAACTCACGGCGCTCCTCAAGAGTGAGAAGAAGATGCGCGAGGTTATTAAAGAAGAGCTTACTGCCATTGAACAGAAGTATGGTGATGATCGAAAGACAAAAGTGGTTCGAGGTGGTGTTGAAAATCTTTCAGTCGAAGATCTTATTCCAAATGAAGAAAATGTCGTGGTGTTTACTGCTGGTGGATACATTAAGCGTACAAATCCAACTGAGTACAAAGCCCAGAAGCGTGGAGGTGTGGGTGTGATTGATTTGAATACAAAAGAAGAGGACTTTGTTACGATGCTCGTTGGTGCAAGTACTCATGACGACCTCCTGTTCTTTACGGATAAAGGTAAGGTATACCAACTTAAAATGTATGAACTTCCTGAAGGAAAACGTGCAACAAAAGGGAAGTCGGTTATGAACTTTCTACAACTTTCAGATGGAGAGCGTGTGACATCTATTTTGCCACTTTCAAAAGTTTCAAAGGAATCAAAGGGTGCCGTTATGATGGTGACACGTCGTGGTGTCGCGAAGAAAGTCGCAGTTGCTAATTTCCACGATGTTCGCCGAAGTGGTATTATCGCAATTTCACTTGATGCAAGTGATGAACTTATTGCAGCAGTGCTTGTTTCTCCCGGTGACGAGACGCTTCTTGTGTCACAAAGCGGTCAATCAATTCGCTTTAAAGAATCAGATATACGAGCAATGGGACGAACTGCGGGTGGCGTTCGGGCGATGCGTTTATCTGCAAAAGATAGCATTGTTGGGACGAGTGTATTGAGTAAAGTAGATGAACAGTCGGCGCTTCTCATTCTTCTTTCAAATGGATACGGAAAACGAACTGCGGTTGATGAATATAAGGTACAAAAAAGAGGTGGTGGTGGTGTGAAAACGGCAAATGTCACAGCAAAAACAGGACGAGTTATGGCGTCACAAATTGTTTCGTCAGAAGAAGGTGAGCTAGTGGTTATTTCTCAAAAAGGACAAGTCATCCGCGTTGCGCTCTCTGAAATATCTCTCCTTGGTCGTGTGACACAAGGTGTTCGTATTATGAAACTTCGCGAAGGTGATTCCATTGCATCATTTGTGTGCCTCTAAGGTGGAGATTAGATATTAGATATTAGAGATTAGATTTTTGAAAAAGGTATACTATACTTCTAGTATCTAGTATCTAGTATCTAGTATCTAGTATCTAGTATCTAGTATCTAGTATCAACTTTTCATGTTTGCACGTCCTGAAAAAATTATTGAACAGTTTCAACTAGGAGAAGGGATGCATGTTGCAGATCTCGGTGTTGGTTCGGGTGTGTACACTTTTGCTGCGGCTCGCGATGTTGGAAAAGATGGTGTTGTGTATGCATGTGATCTTCAGAAAGAGCTTGTACAGAAGGTGCATGCGGAAGCTCGTCACGCTGGTTTTTCAAATGTGCACACAATGTGGGTGGATCTTGAAGAAGAACGTGGTACGACGCTTGCTGATGCATCGGTGCACGCAGTGATAGTAAGTACTATACTTTTTCAAATTGAACACAAAGAGCGTTTTTTGAAGGAGGTATTTCGTATCACGCGCCCTGGAGGAAAAATACTTATTGTTGATTGGAATGATTCGTATGGGGGTATTGGTCCACATGCGGCACACATATTGAAGCGTCATACAGCACAGACACTAGCTGAGAGTGCTGGCTTTGTTTTTGAAAAGGATATTGATGCAGGTTCACACCATTACGGGATGATTTTGAGAAAACCGAAGGATGCAGCATGAAGCGTGTAACACGAAACATGTAACATGTGGCAAGATACCAAATCGAACAAGCTAAACCAAACCAAAACTAAAACTAATCACTAACTCCCAACTTCTAACCCCTAACTCCCATTACCATGAAATCCTTTCCAACAATTATTCTCGGTATTTTCGGTTTCTTTATTGTTGCTGGTGTTATCGCAATTGCATCATTTGGTAAATTTGGTTCCTCGGGTTCAGGGGGTGTTGCGGCAAAGGCGGTGCTCTGGGGTACGCTTGATTCGGCCATGGTTGAAAAATCTATACAGCTTTTTAATGAAAAAAATGACAACATTCTTGAAGTTACGTACGTACAATTTTCTGAAACAGAGTTTGATTCAAAACTTACAGAAGCACTGGCAGAAAATCGTGGTCCTGATGCCATTATCCTTACCCAAGAACGATTGTTGAGACACGAGAAAAAACTCTACCCAATTCCTTTTCAGAATGTTCCCGAACGTACGTTCCGTGATACCTTTGTTGAAGGGTCTGAATTATATATTGGCTCGACGGGGATCTACGCTCTTCCGCTGGTAATTGATCCAATGGTACTTTATTGGAACAGGACACTCTTTAATGCTGCTGGCATTGCGACTCCACCAACGCAGTGGGAGGATGTGATGGCGCTCGTGCCAAAATTAACAAAGGTGGATGCGTCACGTAATGTGCTTCAAAGTACGATTGCTCTTGGTGAGTATCAAAATATTTCCCACGCAAAAGAAATTCTTGCGCTTTTGATGATGCAGGCAGGCAATCCTATTACCATTCGTACACAAAATGGTTTTATGAGTAGTATTAGTGATCGGCTCGGTCTTCCTGAGGTTCCTGCAGATTCAGCTGTTCGTTTTTATACAGAATTTGCAAATCCGGTAAAACCATCCTATTCATGGAATCGTTCATTGGCATCATCACATGATGCGTTTGTGAGAGGAACTCTTGCCATGTACCTTGGTTTTTCAAGTGAACTTTTTGGTATACGAGAACAAAATCCAAATCTTAATTTTGATGTGACCCACATGCCACAGGTTCGTGATGCAATTCAAAAAAATACATTCGGTACTATCTATGCAATCGGTATTCTCAATCAATCGACAACAAAGGCAAATGCGTTTCAGGCGGTCTCTCTCTTGACGGGTGCAACTATGGCTCCGTTTTGGGTTGATGAGCTTGGGCTTCCGCCAGCACGACGTGATGCTTTATCACAGGTGCCTACGGATCCATATAAAGCTGTGTTTTATAGAGACGCACTCATTGCTCGAGGTTTTTTTGATCCAAATCCAATCCAGACAAATGCTCTCTTCGGGGCACTCATTGAAGATGTTACGTCGGGAAAGAGGTCGATAAGTGAGAGTGTGAATTTGGCAAATGGAAGAATGGAGCTGTTGTTGAAATAAGGGTGAAATAGCAAATGGCAAAAAGAAACAGGGAATATTGGGTGGGGATAACTTTTTTTAAAAAAACCGTACAATAGAAGTATGACACAGGAACAGAAACGAAATATGGTTGCACTCATGCTCTCTCTTGTGGTTGTACTCGTGCCTATATGTGTGTTTGCTGTTGATCCAGGCGGGCTTGTTCCATGTGAGGGTGCAACGTGTACGTTTAATGACCTTGTTCTTCTCGTAAACAGAATTATTAATTTTCTTTTATATATCGTTGCATTTCCCGTTTCAGCAGGACTTTTCGCATGGGCGGGTATTTTGTACCTAACGGCTGCAGGTGATCAGGGTAAAATAAAGAAGGCGCACGATATATTTCAAAATGTCTTTTGGGGGCTTATACTGGCATTAGCAGGATTTTTAATTGTTAATTTCGTTACAATGACACTTACGGGTACAGGATGGGCAGCAAATCCTTTTGCAGATCCAGTTCCAGCCGGAGTAAGTGGTGGAGCGCATTAAATCAATACCACATGAAAATATTTTTGAAAAAAAATAAAAAGATACTCGGGGCATTTTGTGCGTTATTTGTTTTAGTGCTTCCAGTTCTTCTTTTTGCAAATAGCGCTGGGACAGGGGCTACTATCATAAACCCTCTTGCTCAACAGAATATAAACGACATTCCAACACTCATAACCGTTATTGTTGATGCAATGAAAAATATTGGGTACTTTGTTATCGTGTTCTTCATTATTTACTCTGGATTTTCTTTTGTGAAAGCACGCGGTGATGAAAAAGCTGTTACTGACGCAAAGAATATGCTCTTGTGGACAGTTGTTGGTGCGGCAGTTCTTCTTGGGGCACAAATTCTTTCAGATGTTATTAAAAATACTGTTACCCAAGTTGGTCAGACACGCAATGACGTGCCTATAACCCAACATGACACTGTATAAACCTATGAAAAAAACACTACTATTTGTGTCGTTTTTGTCTGTACCTCTCGTTTCTTTTGCGCAGGCAACTGATTTGGCAAGTTTAATTGGTATCTTTATCGGACTTTTGAATCCGATCATCAGCTTGCTCACAGGACTCGCGGTGTTATTCTTTGTATGGGGTATTGTGAAGTATATTTATTATGCGGGAGACGAAAAGGCAAAGAAAAGCGGAAAGGACATTATGGGATATGGGATTCTTGCGCTGTTTGTTCTCTTTTCGTTTTGGGGACTTGTCCAGTTGCTTCATAATTCAATATTTTAGTAATTTAATTTTACGTATGCAAAAATATATTCCAATTAGTATTATTTTCTTATTTGCGCCTTTATTTGTGTTTGCCGCATCAATTACCTCCGTTATAGAGTTGTTTAGAGGGTGGATTAGTATACTTATTCCAATACTTGCGTCACTAGCGCTTCTTGTGTTTATGTGGGGTATTGTGAAGTACATTATGAGCGCTGGGGATGAAGATAAGGCAAAGGAGGGAAAGAGTATTATGATTTATGGGGTTATTGCGCTTTTTGTGATGTTTTCGGTTGCTGGTCTCATTGCGTTTATTGGAGAATCTTTTCAGATTGATCGAGGGGGTCCTATGACACCACCTGTGGTTGGAGGTTTGAGTGGCGGAAGTACTGGAGGTGGAAATACGGGCGGAAGTACAATCCCACCGAGAGGTGCTGGTGATATAGAGTATTTACCGTAGTTTATTTTGAGTCATTGATGATATTATTAATACGTTAGTAGAGTTATTTAAAAAGTAAAATAAAACATAGTATGAAAAAACTAGTACAAGGTATCGTTGTTGCATCGGCATTCGCACCATTGTTTGCGTTTGCACAATTTGGAGGCATCTCAAATATGCTTTCAGCTATCGGACGATTAATTTCAACAGCAACACCTATCGTTATTGGTCTTGCGCTCCTCGTGTTCTTCTGGGGATTGGTTAAGTTCATTATATCTTCTGATGACGAAGACGCTCGAAAGAATGCAAAGGGTCTCATGATTGGTGGTATCATTGCACTCTTTGTGATGGTTGCAATCGTGGGTATTATCAACTTCATTGCAGCACAGGTTGGTGTGACAACGGGCGGTAGCTTGCCGGTTCCTGGAGTACAAGGTTAATTCCGTATGTCTCTTCAGGTTCTTCTTGCAAATGGGTATCGTGTGATCCTTCAGCCGATTATTTTTCTGTTGTTTGCGGTCGCATTTGTTATATTCTTCTGGGGTATTGTTACGTCAATACGAGATTCAGAAGATGAGAAGGAAAGAGCCAAGGGAAAACAAAGTATTCTCTGGGGAATTCTTGGAATGGTCATTATGATTTCAGTATTTGGAATTATACGGATTATTACGGGTACTATTGGTGTCGAAAATCCACCACAACCAAACGTGAATGTTGCGCCAAATGTGACAAATTCTCTATAGAGAAATAATGTATAAAAAAAGGGCGCCCTTCGGGGCGCCCTTTGACGTTGGTTGTTTGTGCAACCACCAACGTCAACATCATGAATGGAATCAGGAAGACTTTTCGAGGATCATGAAGCTGATCCATTGATTGTCCTCCGTCTCGTCTCGGTACCGCCCGATAAGCTTCACAGACGTACCTACGGGCGTGGGCATTTCCTCCCACGTCCCACGTCCCGGAAGCTTACCATTGTTCTTCCACGTGCCGACTTTCTCAGCGCGATTCAGCGTGTACACTTGTTCCTCACGTGCCCCTCCGTAGAAGTGAAACACGGAGAAGTTTATGAGACCGCTGTTGAAGGCGTTGAACTGGGCGGGGCAACACGTGCCTCGAATTCCAGACATGCCTCCAGTGACGTCCTCCGGCTTGCTCCAGCAGAACTGGAGCTCGACGGGGGCGGGTGCGGTGGTCTCACGCGTCCTCTCCCTCTTTTGGATGTAGTAGTTGAACACCATCCAGAGCACAGTCAACAGCGCAGCAGAAGCAAGTAAAGAAAAAAGAAAATTCCTTACCCACTTAGAGATTGGACGTGCACTCCTTTCGGAGGATGGCGTCTCTCTCTTGGTGACCACTACTCTCCGTCTTCCGATGAGCGCGGAGATTCCGTACAGCAAGAGGCAGACAAGGAAAAAGACAACGGCGACGTACTTCATGACGCCACCTTCTTCTCGGGAGAGATTTGAAGGGCAACCTGCCCTCGCTGGACAAGTGTTGTTACCTTCGACTTTTCACTCGCGAGTGCTTGAGCTTCGGCGACCTGCGCTCGTACGGCGACGAGAACGTTTGGGTCACCACCGATGTTGCGGTGCGCTTCGGACGCGAAGTTCCAGAAGGCCGCTTCACCTTCTGCCTCGAGCTTGCGAGCTTCTAGTGCGCCCTTCGCGGCTTCCACTGCTGCCTCTGCTTGCTTCTTGGCGGCAGTAATCTTCGCGTCACCTTGGAGCTTCGCGAGTTCGTTGGCTCGGTTTGCTTCTTCGATGTCACGAAAATCCTTAGAGAGGTCGTAGTCATGGAGATATGCCACGACCATGCTCAGGCCGTACTCTGCAAGCTGTCTGTCAGCCTGTGTCTTCATCCGGTCGATGAGGTTTTCACCTCCACCGCCGGCTGAAGACCCCTTCTTCATGCCGGTGAGCTTCTTGTAGGTCAGTTTCTCGCCATGGGCATCTTCGCTTGACGCGAAGTCCATCACGGCGTTGGCGACGATACCGTCAACGGCACGGAGGAAGTTACCACCGTACTCAAAGACGGGCTTGTAGACGTTCGTCACCTGCAAGATGACCATCACGACAAAGTTGACTTGTGTCTGGTCACCACCAAGCTCAACGTCGGGGACAAACGAAGGGCGCGCGATCTTCCAACGAAGCTCGCGTACACTCTTTGAGTCCTCGTAGGTAACCCAGGACTCCACGTTTTCTCCGTCACCCAACTGGTCCTTGAGCCGTGCGATTGACTTCACTTGAAACTCGTAGACCTTACGGATGGGGTAGATTCCCACCCAGAAGAGCCCAAACGTTCGTGCGAGAAACCTTGGCTTGTACGTTAGGTCCTCGCCAATCGCCCCAGTCTCCTCGTCGACTCGACGACCTTGGATGTTGCCAAGGTACCGGACGACCTTACTACCCGCGACGACAAAACGAATCGTCCCTTCCGGAACGCTCGTAAAGAATATGTCGTTGTCGCGGAACTTCAACATGGCAAGGAGGAACAGGAGTGTTCCTCCGCCGATGCACATCAGTCCGAACCACCACGAACTCACCCACTCCATACCGTTCTCCTTTCGAGAGGGAAGTTGTTTGGTTTCCTGATATATTCAATCCCTTGCGGGACGAATTTCCAAATTCATAATGTTAAAGTACTTCTGAGATATAGTATATCATAAAGAGTCAAAAAGTCAAGTGGTGCGTATTCAAAAATACGGCTTTGTAAGGCCATATTATGATGATTTGATCACGATGATTTTATGAGATAACTCGGTCATAAAGATTTCATGGGAGGACTCGGCTAAGCGCTCACTCGCCGCCGCCGTTCCTTGTTCCGCTTAGCCATGCTCGCGCGACACCGCCTACTGACGGCGTATCCGCGCTCGCTTTCGAGTCCTCTCTCATCAACAATCAGCATATACAAAACAACACCATTTAAACGGTGTTGTTTTGTATATGTGTGGGCGAGAGAGGACTCGAACCTCCAAGTCTTGCGACACTAGCTCCTAAGGCTAGCGCGTCTACCAATTTCGCCACTCGCCCGTTAAGAATAACAATACTACAAGTCATCACGAGTTACTAAGGATTTTTACGCATTCGCGAAAAAATCCAAAGTACTCGCGATCCCGGCTCGCGGTCGCTGTGCAACAACGCTGCGCCTTGGACCACATATGCAAACAGCCCGCAGGGGCTGTTTGCATATGTGGTCCACCCAGTAGGAATCGGACCTACGACCGTCTCCTTAAGAGGGAGCTGCTCTACCAGCTGAGCTATGGGTGGTGAAGTGAGGCTAAAGCAGAAGCCCCGTTTCTGCTTTACGCCGATCGAGCCATCCATATCGAGAGGGGCGAAGATATGGGTGGTGAAGTGAGGCTAACATAGAAGCCTCATTGCGTCATTGTACCAATAAAAAAGAATTTTTCTAGTGTGGGCCAGGTGGGACTCGGTCACGAATTACAAAGTATTTTTGTAAGAGACTCGACCAAGAACATTTTTACTCGCCGTCGCTCGTAAAAATTTCTCGGTCCTGCTCGCGCGACACCGCCTACTGACGGCGTATCCGCGCTCGCTTTCTCGTCCCATCTTGTACCTACAAAACAAAATCACCGAATGCTTTGCATCCGGTTCTTTGTTTTTGTGGGCCAGGTGGGACTCGAACCCACATCTCATACGAGACACGATCTTAAGTCGTGCGTGTATACCATTCCACCACTGGCCCCTGGTCCGGCTTTCAATTCCTTTACTATAAATTTTCCTGGAGGCACGGGCGGGAATTGAACCCGCGCAATAACGGTTTTGCAGACCGTCGCGTTACCACTTCGCCACCGTGCCACTTCACCCTATTCTAAAGGTTTATTATCATCTGACAATGCCTCAAGTTCAATACGGTTTTTTTCGCCGTAGTCGATTTCAAAATCGAAGAATGGGAGAATGCGTGTTCGTGCACGTTTCTGTGCAAATGCACGAAACTCTTTTCGTTTTCGTTTCAAAAAATCAAGAGCTGTGTCTTCGTACGAATCGGGAAGGACACTGATAAAAATAGTAAGACGTTTTTCATCGGACGACAAAACCGATCGTGTCACAGTAACGAGTGATTGTCGGTTTGATTCGAGATTTATGAAGTCTGCAGCAATATGTGCGAACAATTCTTCTTTTTGTTCTCGGTGTGACATAAATTAACGTGTTACAGATGTGTACGAAATAAGTGTGTCTCCGGATGCGATAGTAACAGATGCGTCAATACGTCCTCCAAATTCGGTGCCAACAGGAACTTGTTTTACTTGGTCGCGATCTTTCTGGAGTCCCACAATACGTCCTGTTCCAATTTCTTCATCGCGACGTACAATCGTAACAGTATCACCAACATGGAATGCGCCTTCATCAACTCGTGCTCCAATAACCTGTTTTGTTTTGACTGCACTGAAAAACTTGAGTACACGTGCTTGTCCTCGAATTTCTTGAACGGTTTCCTTTGGTCGGCGTTCTGCCACAAGTTCGGTGAGCCACTCGGTTAATTTATAGATAATGGTTTCTGTGTGTACTGCCATACCAATACGCTCAGCGCTGAGACGTGCCTCCGTTTCGACGCTTGTATTGAAACCAATAATGACTGTTCGCGCATCTCCGCCGGCACGTTTAATATCGTTTTCTGAAATAGGTCCAACGTCTGCAAGAATAATTTTAAGATCAACTTTTTCTTCCTGGATTTTTGCAATTTCGTGAGCAATGGCATCGAGTGATCCTGACACATCTGCTTTGATGATGACAGGAACGAGTGCGTGTTCGGCGGTGTCGTCTGGTGAAAGTGTGGCACGTGTAGGTATGTCTGCGTGCACAGTGACACTGTTGGCACAGAAATTCTCGGCGTTTTTCTTTGTGTCAAATGTATGCACGTTAATTCCAACTTCAGGCAAAGTGTTCCATCCAATGATGGTGACAGGAGCACACGCTTCTGCGGTTTCTATTTGTTCACCCTTGAAATCGTAAATAGCTCGTACTGGTGAGCAACTTTTTCCAGCGGCTACCGCGGAACCCTTCGAAAGGTGTCCATTTGTGATGATGAATGTTGCGGAGATACCTTTTTGCGCATCTCGGTGTGCTTCAATGACAACGCCTTCTGCAGGACCATCTGGTTGTGTGGTTAATTCCTCAAGTGACGCGACAAGCAAAATCATCTCAAGGAGTTCATTGATACCCGTTCCTTTTTTTGCGCTGATAGGAATGTATGGAGTTGAGCCCCCGTGTCCTTCAAGAAAAATACTGTTTTCGATAAGGTTAGCGACAGTGCGCTCAACATTTGCGTTTGGAGCATCTATTTTATTTATTGCGACAATGTAAGGGATACCGGCGCTTTCAATGGCATGTACGGCTTCTTTTGTTTGTGCTTTGACACCGTCTTCTGCAGAAACAACAAGAATGGCGATGTCGGCAACTGATGCTCCGCGTTGTCGTTGAGCTCTAAATGCCTCATGCCCCGGAGTGTCGATGAATGTAATTTTTTTATGTGTTCCTGTTGCGTCTTTGTGCACTACCTCATACGCGGCGGTGTGTTGTGTAATACCACCGGCCTCTGAAGCGACGATGTTTGTTTTCCTGATGTAGTCAAGCAAGCTTGATTTGCCGTGATCGACGTGACCAAGAACCACAACAATGGGAGGACGCTCTATGCTGTTGTGTTGGTTGGTGGTCATAGGGAAAGAAAAAGCGTCTGGTGACGCAGGTAGAGCATTATACAATGTTTTTATGATATATGAAAGGATGATGGACGTGGTGTATCGGCGTATTATGTGTCTATTCGTATGTCTGAATTACGCACACAAAAATCTCACCACAACGTGTATCTCGATTATGCTGCGGCGACACCGTTGGATGTTCGTGCGCGAGAAGCGATGTCTCCGTATGAAACTGATATATTTGCGAATCCACGCTCGTTACATGCATCTGGTGTGGAAGTGCGACGTGTTGTTGAGTCTGCTCGTTCTCAGGTGGCGGCGTACATTGGGGTGACTGCTGATGAAGTGTATTTTACGCACAGTGGTACTGACGGAAATACTCGTGCAATTGTTGGTGTGACAAATGCATTACAGGATAATGGTATGCAACTCTCGAACATGCATTGTATTGTGGGAAGTATTGAACACTCATCGGTTCGTTCGTGTGCAGAAACACTTTCGCGCCGTGGTATGTCTGTGTCGTATGCGCCGGTAACTCAGGAAGGCATTTTGGATATTGAAAAAACGCTTGCGTTGATACATGACAACACCGTTTTTATTTCACACATGTTGGTGAACAATGAGATCGGAACACTTCAACCAATCACCGAACTTGCTTCACGTGTTCGCGAATTAAATACAACAAGAAAAAATCAGATTATTGTGCACACTGATGCGAGCCAGGCTCCGTTGTGGCTTCCCGTGGTGGTGCCGCAACTTGGTGTTGATTTAATGACACTTGATGCGCATAAAATGTATGGTCCAAAAGGTGTCGGGGCACTCGTTATACGAAATGGTACTCCGTATGCTGGTATCTGTGGCATACTTCACAAAAAAGATACAGACGAAGGCGGTACACCAAATGTTCCCGCAATTGTTGGCTTTGCAGAGGCGTTTCGGGCGTGTGAAGAAAATCGCGTTGAAGCAACGAAACGTGTCACTAAGATTAGAGATTACTGTATTGAACAACTTCGTGCGCGTTTTCCTGAGGCGCGTATCCATGGGAGTGTGACGCAACGTATTGCAAACAATATAAACGTATCTTTTCCAGATAGTGAAGCCGAGTTTCTCGTGACCCAACTTTCACTGTACGGTATTTCTGTTTCTGCAAAGAGCGCGTGTTTATCTGGTGGTGGGGAAGGTTCGTATGTTATTGCGGCACTTGATCCAGAGCGAAAGAATAATGCATTACGCATTACGCTTGGCAAAGAAACGACGCATGAGGATATTGAATACATGATTAGTGTGTTGGTTGATATTCTCTCGTAGGATTCTTGTTGCTGTGTGGATTTTCATTTATACTAAGAGTATCGTTTTCTCTTATTCCAATCCCCAAACCAATCTCTAACTTCCAACTCCTATTATTTTTTATGGATATCGAGCGACTCAACAAAACACAAATCATCCTCTTAGCCCTACTTATGTCGTTTGTGACATCAATTGCCACAGGTATTGCAACAGTGTCGCTTATGGAAAGAGCGCCAACTGATGTGATGCGTGTTATTGATAGAATTGTGGAGAAGCCAATCGAGACTATTGTACCAGGAGCAAAAGAGGTGGTGACGAATACTGTCGTTGTTCAGGAAAGTGAACTTATTGCAAAATCTGTTGAAATGATTCGTCCAAGTGTTGTGCGTGTGTATGAAATAAAGCGTCCAAAGAATGTATTTATAGCGTTTGGTTTTGTTACGGATGAGTCAGGAACCATTGTGTCCAGCACTGCATCATTTGCGCAGAAAAAAACATACGTTGCAGTACGTGATGATGGGGTGTCATTCAAAATGATTGCTCAATCCGTTACTGGAGGAATGACGACTTTTACTCCCGATACCACACAAGAGGGAGGGGTACCGACTGGATTTAAACCAATTTCTCGTATAGCAAGTATCAATGTAAAACTCGGTCAAACTGTCATTGCTTTGAGTGGAAGTGAATCATACACCGTGTCTCCCGGTGTTGTTACTAACATATCTTTACCCGAGGCAGACAATCCGACAGGGATTAGTATGATTAGGACAACTATAGACACCGTCGGAATGGCTGTTGGAACGCCTCTGGTGACGAATAAAGGAGAATTTGTCGGGGTTATATATCCAACTGAATCAGGGCTCTTTAGATCGCTTTTTTAGGTTTTTCGTGGGTTTCAATACTATCGTCTAATGTATGCCCAATGGGTTGACTATAATCAAAATATAGGTTATTATACAAACATATATGCCACCATTTGGTAAATTTACAACAAAAGCAAAAGAGGCAATCAAGCGGGCACACGAGCTCGCCATTGAGCGTGGTCAAAGTAACGTGGGCGTTTTGCATTTATTGACGTCGCTCATTCTCCAAGAGGAAAGTATGGTTGCGTCTATTTTGGATAAACTTGAAGTTGATACTATTGCTCTCACGGATTCACTTCTTGATGCTCTTGAACCATCTGATACAAATCAGACGGTTTCTCCAGCGTACCAAATGTACCTTACTCCGGAGCTTGCAAAAACTCTTGAGCACTCACTCAAGGTTGCAGCATCTCTTTCAGATAAATTTGTTTCTACGGAACACCTCTTTATCAGCGCTATTGATAGTCCGGGTGACGCGCAAGAAATTTTGAATCAATTTAAAGTGCGTCGCGATGCCGTCATGCACGTACTTAAAGAACTTCGTGAAAATCCTGAAACTGCGGAAGGTGGTCCAAAAAAACCACGCGCGATTGCTCGATACACACGAAGTCTTACCGTTCAGGCAAAAGAAAACAAACTTGACCCGGTTATTGGACGTGATAAAGAAATTCAGCGCATTATTCAGATACTCTCTCGTCGCACAAAAAATAATCCGATTCTTATTGGAGAAGCGGGTGTGGGAAAAACTGCTGTGGTTGAAGGACTTGCACAACGTATTGCATCTGGAGATATTCCTGAATCACTTAAAGGTAAAGACCTTGTCTCGCTTGATCTCGGTTCACTGATTGCAGGAACAAAATACCGTGGTGAGTTTGAAGAACGTCTCAAAGCAATTGTAAAAGATATTGAGAATTCAAACGGAAATATCATTTTGTTTATTGATGAGATTCACACTATTGTGGGTGCTGGGGCTGCGGAAGGTGCGATGGATGCATCCAACATGTTGAAACCAGCTCTTGCTCGAGGAGAACTACGTGCCATTGGTGCAACAACATTGAAGGAATACCAAAAACACATTGAAAAAGATCCTGCACTCACACGACGATTTCAACCAGTATTCATTAATGAGCCAAATGAGGAAGATGCGGTTGCTATTTTGCGTGGATTAAAAGAGAAGTATGAACTATTCCACGGAGTAAAGATTACTGACGATGCCATTATTGCGGCAGTCGGTCTCTCAAGTCGATATATTTCTGATCGATTTTTACCTGATAAGGCAGTTGACCTTATTGATGAAGCGTCATCGTCATTGCGTATTTCACTTGAAAACAAGCCGCCAATTCTTGAAGAAACACATAGAAAAATAATGATGCTCGAGATTGAGAAGGAGGCGCTTAAAAGTGAGGCGTCTGGAAAGGGTGAAAAATCGTTGAAAGTAAAAGGACGAATGAAAATTATTGATAAAGAAATTGCCGATCTCAAGGAAACAATTGAAGAGATAGAATTGAAATGGAAAAACGAAAAAGAAACAATTACTGAAATAAAAGAAATCAAAAAACAATTAGAGCGTGCGCGTCTTGATGCTGAAGCTGCTGAAGCAACAGCTGATTTGGCACGTGCCGCAGAAATTCGCTACGGACACATTCCTACACTTGAAAAAGAGTTCGAAACTCGAAGTGCTCGTCTGAAACGACTTCAAAAATCGCGACGTATTCTCAAAGAAGACGTGACTGAACCAGACATTGCTGAAATTGTTTCGCGCTGGACAGGCATTCCTGTATCACGCATGTTGGAAGGAGAGGCACAGAAATTGTTTCGTATGGAAGATGAACTTCGTAAGCGAGTTGTTGGACAAGATACTGCAATTGAAAAAGTATCAAATGCAGTGAAACGTTCACGTGCGGGTATTGCGGATCCAAATCGACCGATTGGTTCGTTTATGTTTCTTGGTCCGACAGGCGTAGGTAAAACCGAATTAGCGAAAGCTCTCGCTGAATTTATGTTTGATGATGAGAAGGCACTTATTCGTGTTGATATGTCAGAGTTTATGGAAAAGCACTCAGTATCGAAAGTTATCGGTGCACCTCCGGGATATGTTGGTCATGAAGAGGGAGGTGCGCTCACTGAGCGTATTCGCCACCGACCATACTCCGTGATTCTCTTTGATGAGATTGAAAAAGCACATCCAGAAGTGTTCAATATTCTATTGCAGGTGTTAGATGATGGACATTTAACCGATGCAAAAGGACGTACGGTAAATTTCAAAAATTCAATTTTGATTATGACGTCTAATATTGGTGCTCAGTATCTCGATCGT
This sequence comes from Candidatus Campbellbacteria bacterium, assembly GCA_016699465.1. Lineage (NCBI taxonomy): Bacteria > Candidatus Campbelliibacteriota > Candidatus Campbelliibacteriota bacterium. The sequence continues at coordinate 26,349 of CP064977.1, forward strand.
ATGCATGGTATTGGTTTTGGTTCTAGTGATGAAGATGAACAGTCAAGTAAAAACATTCATGACAAGGTGATGGAAGCGCTTCGTGATCAATTCCGTCCTGAATTTTTGAACCGCCTCGATGAAATGGTTGTTTTCAATGTGCTTTCAAAAGAAGCAATTGGTAACATTGTGTCTATTCAATTGGATATCGTGAAGAAACGTCTTGCTGAAAAAGAGATTACACTCGAGGTTTCTCCTGCAGCTGTTGCGTTTTTGGCAGAGAAGGGATACAACCCGACGTATGGTGCCCGACCGTTGAAGCGTTTGATTCAAGATAAAATCTTGACCCGTGTTGCACAACTCATGGTCTCTCGGGGTATTTTCCAGGGTGGTGTTGTTGCTGTTGATGCGCAAAAACAGGAAAATGGTGAGATAGATATTGTTTTTTCACTCACAAAAAAAGGAACAAGTAAGGTTATCAAATCTCGCACTTCAAAAAAACAACACGAAACGGTTCGAGTGTAGTTTTGCATCCAGTGTTTTTTTGTTGTACTGTATATCTCGTTGCGTCGGTGGCGGAGCGGTCAATCGCACTAGACTGTAAATCTAGCGCCTTCGGGCTACGGAGGTTCGAATCCTCCCCGGCGCACAGAATGAAAAATACACCAGCAATGCCTGGTGTATTTTTCATTCTGATGCTATTGGGAGAGGAGGATTCGAAGGCCGTATCCAGTGAGTAAAATATTCCTGATGCTGTTGAACTATTATTTTTGCCAATACTCAGGAAGCAAGTCTTTTAATTTCATAACTTTATTTTCACTTAAAATAACCTCTGTCTCAGCGTTTCCTTTGTCTACTTGATACATCAATTCACGGCATCTACCACATGGACTAAGAATCCCTTCGGTAGCAACGGCAACAATCTTTTTTATTCTTGTTTCTCCTCCTGTAAGCATATTTCCTATCGCGGTATGTTCTCCACAAACACCTATTCCACAAGGAGCATCTATACTAACACCCCCATAAATATTTCCACTTTCTGTAACTAAAACACTACCAACTTCTCCAGAAACAGCACCGCCATTTAACTTTTTTATACTCACCAATTCTGATGCCTTTTTAATTATTTCTTGATTGGTCATATTTTTATTATAAATAACAAAATCACGTAAAAAGTTTAGTCGAGGGTAAAAAGCGCACCCATGGTCCTCTCCGACTTTTTATTTCCCCAACTCGCTATATTTCACAACAGTATTTTTTCCTCGATTCGTTTTTGCTTCGTACATGGCATGGTCAGCAAATGTAATAAGTTGTTCCAAACTGTCTGCTTGTGAGGAATGTAGGGACGCAACTCCAATACTTGCTGTGAGACAGTGTGAGCCGTGGACACAAGGCGTCTGCTCGATTTTTTTTCTGATTTCTTCTGCTTTAGTAAAAGCAGATTGCTCAGTTGCACCAAGCATGGCAACAACAAACTCTTCGCCGCCAAAGCGCCCAACTGCATCAATGTCGCGCATTTCTTTTTTTAGCAAGGAACTAACCTTTTGTAGAGCCTCATCTCCTGCATCGTGTCCGAGAGTGTCGTTAATTTTTTTAAAATTATCCAAATCAATAAAGATGATTGAGAAGTCGTCAATAGTAACACCTGCACGCTTTTCTTTTCTCGTGTTACTAAATCGAGCTTCATCAAAGAACGCTGAAAATTCTTCATAGATACCACGTCGGTTAAGAATACCGGTCAACTCGTCCTTGTAGACCATGGTTCGTAGTTGGTGGAGCTGAGATCGAAGTTTTTCAACGAGGACATCATCCTCGGACTCGTCAAATGTGATGGAGGCCTCTGTTAGGATTTTTTTCAAATGCCCCATGTCATCAAAAATACGATCTTCATCAAGAATGAGTGTTTTTATGTGCACAAGTGCTTTGTGAAAATCTTGTGCAGAGAGCTTTTTTAGGTCTTCTTTTTCTTCAAACATACCACTAGTATATCGCACTGAACATCAAAAAGTCGACTGTTGCATGGGGACATATCTCGTGCTATTATGCTTCCACTATGTCACAAGATGCATTGGTAAAAATGAAATCGACCAAGTCTGATCACATGTATTGGACTCGTCGCAACAAAAAGAGTAAGGGTGCTCAAAATAAAGAGCGTCTTGAATTTAAGAAATTTGATCCCACACTGAGGGAGCACGTTGCCTATAAACAAGTAAAAAAATAGCCTTCTGGGCTATTTTTTGATTAGGGTGCCTTGTGGTATTGTAATCTCACGGGCGATTAGTTAAATGGTATAACAGTGGTCTCCAAAACCACTATTGGGGGTTCGATTCCCTCATCGCCCGCTGGCTCAAGAAGGAATCGAATGCCGGAGCGCGACAGTGTGAGGTGGGGTCGCAGAAATTTTTGACAAAAAATTATCCGTGACCGATTCCCACATTGCCCACATATGAAGCCTACTCTATGGATTATTATTGGCATCGTGATAGGTGCACTTGCACTGGCTTTTTTTGTGCGTATACCATCTAGTAATCAAAAAAAGGCGGCGATATCAATTGGTAAGACAAACATTAATCTCGAAGTAGCTGACACGGACGTATTAAGAACACAAGGATTGAGTGGTCGCGAATCGCTCGCATCTACCACGGGAATGTTGTTTGTATTTGATGAATCAGATACGTATGGTTTTTGGATGAAAGATATGCGTTTTCCTTTGGATATTATTTGGCTTGATGAACAAGGTGTTGTTGTACATATTGAATATAATGTCGCTCCAGAAACATACCCAAGTGTTCTTACACCAAATGAAAAAGCGCTCTATGTATTAGAAGTGAATGCTGGCGTTGCAAGCGAATTACTTATTGAGAAGGGGACACGGCTCGATATTGTGTTCAAGTAAGCATGTGCACAAAAACCCGCGTGAAGCAGGTTTTTGTGATAACGCTTGTACGTGTAAGCCGAATTCTGTAGTCGTTTTTCGCGACCGACAATCATTTATCTTGCCCCAGTCATTACTGAAGGGGTCTTTGCGGTTCTTCCAGCACACAATTTACCATTATCTCTTTTGTTGTTGCGTAGAGTTTTTTGAAAACCCCTTCGATAGGACAACAATGGTAAATTGTGTGCTGGACACGACCTTGCATGTAGGTAAGGATTTTGCCGTTTCACTTCGATGTTGCCATCGAAATAATCCACAAGGGATTGTTTGTGCGTTGCCACACAAACCGTCACTGCTCGCACCTCTATACTTGCGTATGATGGGCGTTACCCACTACCGTCCTGCTAATCTCACCCACCGAAGATGTTTGCACATTTAAGCGCCCCGTTGTAACTTTAAGAAATTACAGGGCCCCGCCTTCACACTAAAGTGTTTCGGCGGGATGCTCAATTGTTGCAACTACCTTCGGTAGGCAAAATTGGCACATGTTCGGACTTTCCTCACTCTGTGAAAGAACACAGGCGCGATTGCCCTGTACAAGCAGGAGAAGTATACCCAGCACTAAATGTTTTGCAAGCCCAACACTAAATTTTAGTGTTGGGCAAGTCCACAATTACCCCGTATTTTATGTTTAGTGCTGGGTATACGTGTAATTTTAAACAAAAGCAAGCCTAGAGCACAACCTTGTTTTAGTGACTCTTTCATACGAACCTGCTATCATTTGTAGTGCATATAGATTGTTATGATACAAAGGTTTTTTGCACTTTTCTCAACAAAGATAGAAAGTCTCCATAATGCGGCGTACGTCATCGCTTTTTTTGCTCTTACATCACAACTATTAGGTCTCATACGAGATCGGCTATTGGCACACACGTTTGGCGCGAGTGCATCCCTCGATGTGTACTATGCATCTTTTAGGATTCCCGATGTTATATTTGCGTCAATTGCCTCATTTGTGTCTTTGTTTGTCCTCATTCCGTTTCTTACTAAAAGATTGGAAACAGATCGGAGGGATGCGCGTCAGTTTCTTTCTGAAGTGACGACAGTATTTACGCTTTTCATGGTTGGTAGTAGTGCCATACTATGGTTTCTCGTTCCTTCACTCTCACATTTTTTGTATCCAGGATTTTCTATCAATGAATTGCACGTTCTTGTTTCACTCACGCGGATACTCTTGTTGTCACCAATTCTTCTTGGGTTGTCCAATATTGTTGCAAGCGTGACGCAGGTAACAAAAAAGTTTTTTGTATATGCTCTTTCACCCATTTTGTATAACGCCGGCATTATCGTTGGTGTTGTTGTTTTTTATCCACTCTTTGGTATGTCAGGGTTAACATACGGAGTTGTCTTGGGTGCTCTCTTACATCTCGGTATTCAAATTCCAACACTCATCACTGAACGACTTGTTCCGCAAATAACAACATCCATTGTGTGGTCAGATATTGCATCGTTGGTATATGTTTCTATACCGAGAACGATGGCGCTCGCATTTGATCAAATTATTTTAATGATACTTATTGGTATAGCGTCACGGTTTCCTGCGGGTTCTATTACGGTATTCACGTTTGCCCTTAATGTGAATTTAGCTCCGCTTACCATTATTGGTGTTTCGTATTCTGTGGCGGCGTTTCCTACGTTGGTACATCTTTTTTCAAGTGGAAAGAAGGATGTGTTTGTTGAACACCTATTAACCGCAGTTCGACATATTCTTTTTTGGTCGTTACCAGCAACAATGTTATTTATTGTGCTTCGAGCACACATTGTTCGACTCCTTTTTGGATCGGGAGCTTTTGATTGGTCGGCAACGCGTTTGACCGCAGCTGCAATGGCAATGCTCGTGGTGTCACTTACAGCACACTGCATCGTGCTTCTCTTTGTGCGTGGATATTATGCTGCGGGAAAGACGGCGCGACCGTTTTGGGTGAATGTATCGACATCAGCTCTGACCCTCTGTGCTTCCTATGGAAGTGTTGTCTTGTATCAACACGTTGATTGGGTGCGTTATTTTATTGAGTCACTCTTTCGTGTTGATGATGTGCCGGGCACTATTGTTATTATGCTTTCGCTTGGATATAGCGTTGGGATGATAGCAAATGCCATTGGGTACGTGCTTCTTTTTAGAAAAGATTTTGGCGGACATTTACCTGAGTCTGTATATAGAACGTTTTGGCAAAGTTTTGCCGCCTCGGTTATTGCTGGTGCCAGTGCGTACATTACGCTTAGGGTATTGGAGCCGTTCGTGCACCTCGATTCGTTTATGGGTGTTTTGTCGCAGGGTATGAGTGCAGCCTTCGTTGGATTTGGTATTTATATTGTCATACTTGTTGGGCTACATAACCAAGAAGTTGCCGAGATGTGGCACACGCTTCACGCGAAGTTCTGGCGCGAGAAAACAATTATTCCAAACCCTGAGGAACTGTAGCTCCTTTCACAAGTTTGTTTTTCTGGTAGTATTGACACACCATGCACTCACGTCTCATACGAAATTTCAGTATTATTGCGCATATTGATCACGGGAAGTCCACGCTGGCTGATCGGATGCTTGAGGTAACGCACACCATAGAAAAACGCAAAATGCGTGAGCAGGTGCTTGATTCTATGGATCTTGAGCGTGAAAGAGGCATTACTATCAAAATGGCTCCTGTGCGTATGGATTTTGCCACAGGGGGTGAGAAGTACGTTCTCAACCTCATTGATACTCCAGGGCACATTGATTTCTCATACGAAGTGTCGCGGGCACTGAAGGCTGTTGAGGGAACACTTCTGCTTGTTGATGCAACGCAGGGTGTTCAAGCACAAACACTTACCACACTTGCGATGGCACGTGAGCAGGGTCTCGCTATTATTCCAGTGCTTTCAAAAATTGATTCACCACTTGCTCGCGTTGATGATATTGCATTAGAAATTATTGAAATACTCGACTGTGATCCAGAATCTATTATGAAAGTGTCTGGTAGAACAGGTGAAGGTGTTGAGGCGCTGTTACAAGAAATAGTGAAGCGTGTTCCGCCACCAACACAAGAAACAGGTGAATCGCTGCAAGCACTTGTGTTTGATTTTACGTATTCAAATCATCGCGGCATTATTGTGCACACGCGAATTATGAACGGTCGGGTGTCTGCAAAAGATCGCTTGTTATTTAGTGCTGCTCGAGAAGAATGTTTTGCGGGTGAGGTCGGTGTGTTTACTCCACAAGAGCATGCGATGGAGTCACTTGGTCCTGGAGAAATTGGGTATATTGTGACAGGAATTAAAAAACCAGGTATTGCATCTGTCGGAGACACATTAACAAAACCAAAAGATCCTGCCGAACCGCTCCACGGGTACCAACAACCGCGACCTGTTGTGTGGGCAAGTATTTTTCCTGAAGGACAAGATGATTTTGCGTTATTGCGTCAAGCTCTTGAACGATTACGTCTTTCTGATTCGTCTTTATCATATGAAGAAGAGGCGTCTGGTACGCTCGGGCGAGGGTTTCGATGTGGTTTTTTGGGAATGTTGCATCTTGAAATTGTGACAGAGCGATTGCGTCGTGAGTCAAATCTTTCTCTTGTCGTAACGACACCGTCTATTACGTATGAGGTAACATATAAAAATGGTGAAACAGAAATGATTTATTCACCAGCGTTTTTTCCTGATTATGGCACTGCTGTGCGCATACGTGAACCGTGGGTTGCGGTGCATCTTATTACGCCGTCAGAATACATGAATGCAATTATGCAGTTGCTCTATGATCACGAAGCATCGTTACAAGATTCAAGGACGTTTCGTGATGGGCGTATATCACTTTCAATCACTATGCCGTTGCGTGAACTCATGCGTGGATTTTTTGATGCGATAAAAAGTGTGACAGCCGGATACGCGTCATTGTCATATGAGCTTACTGATATGAAAGATGCGGACGTACTACGTCTTGATATTCTTGTTGCTGATGATGTGGTGACTGCATTTTCACGTGTAGTATCTCATCGAACACTTGAAGAAGAAGCGCGAAAGGCGGTTGAAAAACTCGCCGCAGCTCTTCCTCGTCAGTTGTTCGTAACAAAAATTCAGGCACGAGCCAAGGGACGTATTATTGCCTCAGAAACGCTTAAGGCGATGCGTAAAGATGTGACGGGGTATTTGTATGGAGGTGATATTACACGAAAAATGAAACTCCTTGAAAAACAAAAGAGGGGAAAGAAGAAAATGCTCAAGAATGCAAAAGTAAACATTCCCCATGAGGTTTTTCTCAAAATGGTCAAAGAGTAAAAGACTGGGTCTTTGGTATGTCGTTCGGGGCTTGTGAGCACTGGTACCACTATCTAAAAAGGGCAGGGGTGTACAAGGCAATCATGCTGATGATAACCAAGACGACGATCACTATCCAAACGACTTTTACAACTTTTTGTGTTTTCTTGTGGAATAACATATGACATGTGGGATTGTAGCACAGCTTTGTGGGGTATATCCAGCACGTGATGTGTCTTAGCGATTGTGTCACAGCACTTTCAAATGAAGCGGGCTCTGGATATACTAAGGTGACGTTATGGCAGATTTTAAACAAAAACAAAAGGCTCGACGACTTCTCTATTCCAACGTAACGCTTGTTGTGTTGAGTATGTTGCTGCTGATCACCGGAAAAGAGCTGTGGGATATTTTTAAAAAGAGACAGCAGGCGGAAGATGGGCTTGCGCGTGTACAAGCACACTATCAAGATTTACTTCAACGAAAAGAATTTCTCTCATCAGAAATACAGTCACTGGAAACACCTGAGGGTATTGAATCAAAATTACGCGGACGATATAGTATTGCCAAGTCGGGAGAAAAAGTGATTGTTCTTGTTGCTGATGAAAAGGCAACAAGTACGGAGGCCGTTAAAGTGGGGTGGTGGAGTAGGTTGTGGGGGTGGCTGTGGTAACACAAAGAGCGGGCATAGTTTAGTGGTAGAATACGACCTTCCCAAGGTTGAGACCCGAGTTCGATTCTCGGTGCCCGCACAAAACAAGGGAACCGGATGTGTCAATATTCGGTGACGATTGTTTTGTAGCATGGAAACGAGAATCGAAAGACGCAGTCCCGCAGAGCGGGACGAGTTGGGGTCGCGAGTACTTATGAGCAAAGCGAATTAGTAACTCGTGACCGATTCTCGGTGCCCGCACAAAACAGGGGAACCGGATGCGCACAAAACTGTTTGTGCGCATGGGGTCACATTTTCAATGTGCCCCCACCAGGAATTGAACCCAGATCGTTTCCTTAGGACGGAACTGCTCTATCCGTTGAGCTATGGGGGCTATACACGTATTCATACTATATACTATATTCAACATACGATATACTACTTATATGAACCCCGAAGAAAAAAAACTTCTTGAAGAAACTGCAGCTCTTGTAAAAGAAACACATGGGCTTGTAAAAAAAATACACACACATATTATGTGGGGAAGTGTTATACGTGTGGGGTATTGGGTGGTTATTATTGGTGCTTCTGTCGGTGCATTCTATCTTATACAACCGTATATTGACGTACTTAAGGATTCGTTCGGTGGTGAAAATGGAACTACACAAAATAGTCTGATTGAAAACTATTTGAATTTTTAGTGGGTGGATGAGGACAAAAGAATGTGGTATTCTGTTTTCACCTGTCGAGGTAATCGGGTCAAAGCCTTTTTGTCTCGGTGGATATGGATGTTTATTTGCCGGAGTAAGAAAACGTTGTTTTCTTGCCTCGGTGGCACTCGGAGAACGTGGATGCTCACGCTCCCCATTTTCTCAGAGTCAAGAGAAAACAAAAGCGAGCTTTTCTTTTCTCTTTTTCTTCGAAAATACGCGCTCGCATTCGCGTACAATCCTCACTTGCCGAGGTAGCTCAGTTGGTAGAGCATCGCCCTGAAGAGGCGGGGGTCACCAGTTCGAACCTGGTCCTCGGCACATGAAAATCGGTCTCATAATCGTTGGAGTGTTGGTTGTCCTTGGCGTGGTACTTTTGATGCCTTTGGGTACGAATCACTCATCAGTGTTGCGTGTGTGTAAGTTTGATGAAATGGCTGGAACGTATTCGAGATGTTTTTGGCGCTGGGATGATTCTCTGAGCAATCCGTCAATTTATTTTTAAAACTAGCGTAACCTGTATGACGTATGGGAAATAAAATAGCTTTTTTCTTTCTAGCACTAGTGGGAACGTGTCTCCTGGGTCTTATTGGATGGGTTGTTTTAGCAACGTATGGAGGTAACTACGCAGAAGATTTCATTGCTTTCGGTTTGCGTGGGTATGAAGCTACTGGTTTCATAGGACAGTGTGTTGGACTTGTTCTCGGAGTTGTTATGACGATATATATTTACCAAAAAAACTTTAAAAAGAATGTGTTGTAAGTAGCGCGAATAAAAAACCGCCCGAAGGCGGTTTTTTGTATTAGATTGTTCGAATACGGAGTTTTGTTTGTCGTTGTTTATCAATCTTTGGAAGTCGAATGGTGAGAAGTCCGTTTTTAAGTTCTGCCACTGCATCTTCTGCTTTGACCTCTGCTGGGAGCAGTATTGTTCGAGCAAATGTACCCCAGTACAATTCACGATGGAAGTAGTCGCTGTCGTCGGCCTCGTACATTTCTCTACGTGAACCCTTAATGGTCACCATCTCTTGACTAATGGACACATCGAGATCGTCGAGACCTACCCCTGCCACCATCGTTTTTATGATGATTTCAGTTGGTGTTTGGCTTACGTCAACAGCGAGTTCCGCTTCTTGCTCTCGATCTTCGGCGAGTGTACTAATACTATCTTTGCGCATGAGATCTTTTGGACTCTCGTCGTCATCAAGAAAATCGTCATCAGTATTGATTGCGCCTGTTAGTCGTTGAAAGAATGATTGTTTTTTCATGATAAGTAGTAGGGGGCAATTATTTTTATAACATCGTATCTTGTATTGTATCATCCGTGGCACAACTCGCCAGAGTAGTTACTGTGGACGAACATGTTTAACATCTTCAAAGAGCAACATGAGTCCAATAACGAGTATCCACAACATGGCAAAAACATAGAAAATACCGTCTGTGCCTCCTTGTACAATAAAATAATTGAACCCGGCATGAAGAAGCACCGCGCCAATGAGGCCAAGCCAAAAATATTCATGTTGCACTTTTTTCTTTTTATAAAATGAAAGCGCAATCATGCCCCCAATGACCGATGAGGCCACAACATGGAGGAGCGATGTGCCAATGAAGCGAATATTTCCTGTGAGAATTCCCGTAAATGCGTCACCTTCAATAAGGGGATTGAGAAGAAAAAGCATGTTTTCCGCAGCTGCAAATCCGAGTGCTGCGGTAAGCAGGTACACCATTGCGTCAATCGGTTCATCCTCTGCCTGTGTGTGCATGCCACCGATGTACGCAGCGCCATACTTGAGTGTTTCTTCGATAAGTGCCCACGCAATGAAAATAAACAATGGAGCTGTTGAAATAAACTCCACGGCCCGTTCAAGCGGAACAGCGAGCGCTACTCCCGCCATACCGAGTACAAAACATGCGACAAGGAGATGACGAGGTTCGGGATGACGACGATCTTCGCGTAGCCAAAACCACAACCAGAAAAAGGCCGGAATAGAACCTCCCAAGAATGCAAAGATAACTGTTTGAAAGAGCGACATTATTTTGTATTTACATCAATTTCCAAACTAATCACTAACTTCTCACCCCCAACTCCTAACACCTACTACTTTTTGGCCACAACGCTACCATAATCATATCAGTTTCTGTGTGGGGAAGTGAGCTCCAAATTTCTTCGGTGATAAATGGCATGAATGGGTGGAGTAGTTTGAGTGATGTTTTGAGAATGTGTGTTAGTGTCCACTGTGCGCTCTGTTTTATGTGTCCACCTTCCCCCATAAGTGCTGGTTTCGCTTCTTCAAGAATGATATCGGCAAACGTGTGCCAAATGTAGTGATACAGTTTTTCAGATGCGAGGTACAGACGATACGTTTCCATATCATCAGTCACCTCTTGTACGAGTGCGTCCAACTCCTTGATGCGAGAGTTATCCGCGTCGGTGAGGGTTGGTTGTTCGGTTGGTGCATCTTCAGTATTTGAAAGAATAAAACGTGTCATGTTCCACATTTTGTTTCCAAACTTTTTGTACGCCTTCACTTTTTCTTCCGAAAGGTTGCTATCGTTTCCAGGGCCAACGGCGACTATCATTGCCATGCGAAGTGAATCGGCACCATATTTTTCAATGAGGCTCAATGGATCGACAATGTTACCGAGAGATTTTGACATCTTTCGTCCTTTCTCGTCACGAACAAGGCCGTGAAGGTACACAGTACGGAAGGGAACATCGCCAAGTAAGTATCCAGACATGAGAATCATGCGTGCAACCCAGAAAAAGAGAATGTCATACCCAGTTTCAAGAAGCGCAGTCGGGTGATACGTTTTGAAGTCGGCAGTTTCTTCGGGCCAGCCAAGTGTTGAGAATGTCCACAAACCAGATGAAAACCACGTATCAAGTGTATCTTCGTCTTGGGCCCACCCATCGCCCGTTGGTGCCTCTAGGCCAACGTATGTTTCTGAGCCCTTGTACCAAACCGGAATGCGGTGTCCGTACCAAATCTGTCGGCTGATACACCAATCACGGAGGTTATCAATCCAATGGAAATACGTTTTCTCAAATCGTTCTGGGAGAACTGTCACAGCCTTACTTTCAACAGATGCCCGCATGATGTTCTTGAGTGTGGTTTCACTTCCAGATGCGATACTAGGAATGTTTGAGTGCTTGAGAGTAAATGGTTTGGTAACGCTGATGAACCACTGCATCTTTGGAATCGGTTCAATGATGCCTCCTGAGCGTTCTGCCTTTGACACATTCTGTGTGACCGTTTCTTCTTTCTCGATGAGACCTTCTGTACGTAACCACGCGACAACATTTTCGCGTGCCTCGGTTGTTTTCTTCCCTTTGATTGTTTCATTACCAATAACCATTTTTGCAAACTCATCAATGACTTGTATTGAAGAAAGGTTGTGACGCAGTGCGATGTCTGCATCTATTTGTGAGTGTGCGGGAGTCACACCAAGTGCGCCAGTACCAAACTCAGGGTCAACACTTTCGTCAGCAATAATTTTGATTGAGAGTGGGGCACCTGCAAAGGTGAGGTTGTATGTTTTTCCAATATATTCTTTGTATCGTGCGTCGTCGGGATGTACTGCCACAGCGGTATCGCCTAATTTCGTTTCTGGTCGTGTAGTTGAAATTGCAAAAGGGAAGTCTTTTGAGTATCGGAATGTGTACATCGTTGCTTGTCGTTCCTCATACACAACTTCGTCATCGGAAATCACCGTTTGACCTTTTGGATCCCAGTTCACCACCTTGTGTCCGCGATAAATGAGTCCATCGTTGTACATACGCACAAATGCTGTTTGCACGGCTTTTGTGCGAACAGTGTCGAGCGTAAAGGCTTCACGTGACCAATCAATAGACGAACCCATTGAACGGACTTGACCCACAATGGTGTCGTGTGATTCTTGAGCAAAAGCGTTCACACGTTCAAGAAATGCTTCACGTCCTAGTTCGTGTTTCTTCACCCCTTCTTTTTCTAGTATTTTTTCAACCTTGCTTTGTGTCGCGATTGCAGCGTGGTCTGTCCCTGGAACCCAAAGAGCTTTTTTGCCACGCATGCGTTCAAAGCGAATAATTGTGTCTTGAATTGCAAGCATGAGGGCGTGGCCTGTGTGTAGTGTTCCAGTAACATTAGGTGGAGGAAGGACTACGGAAAATGGAGTTGCGTTAGGAGATGTAATACTTTTTTCCACACATACATCAGGATTAAAATAACCACTCTTTTCCCATTTTGTATAGGTTTCTTTTTCTGTGTGTGTTGGGTCGTACGGTTTGAGGAATTTCTCGTGAGGCATACTTGCTATTCTAGCAACAGAAGTGAAAACAGAGAAATCGAATATATACATTTACGGGAATGTAACTACACGTGTGGATAAAGGACACTCAGTCCTGTGAGTTCAATAAAAATAAGACGAGCATGTATAAAGGACATTTTTTGTACATAAAGGACATGCGCGACGATTGCGGCGTCCACTGGTATAAGTATGATGTCTTTTATAAAGGACATTTACGATATGGGTTGGGTGGTTTGGTGTATTCGTTTTGCTGGTATTGCAGAATATGTGGTGTGTATTGGACAGAGATATTCGTGGGGTGTGTGATAAAAAAGTAAAAGTATTGTGATGGTAAGTATTGACTATGTTTAAAGATAGTTTTATAGCGTGATATGCGATATCTACAAATTTCAAAATAATGTCTTTAAAAAGCAATATTGACCAAAGGGTAAGTGTAAAGTAGTGTTTATATAAATTTGATCTCTGTGGTGGAGACATTTTTAAATTGTGGAAAAAGTAGGATGAAAAGTCTTTATTAATTTTATTTGTAATTTTTAAACTTGCGTATACAGCAAGTTATTAATCGTATATATGAATTTCATTACTAACGCATCGTATAAAACATATCGAGGTATCGGTCTTACGTTCATGGCAGCGCTCCTTATTGTTGGAGTGTTTTCTTTTAATGCACTGAATGCAAATGCACTGGTCGCACCCCTGTGTGAACCAAATAACCCAGACATTATTTACAGTGATTCAGATACACAAGTAGAAGGTGGTGGTTCTGCAGTAGCTGTTACTCCTCACTCTGTGTGGCTATCAACAGTGTCAATTCCAGGAGCGACATGGGTTTGGGATGCGGACAAGACACCCGCGAATGATACGGGTTCAAATCCAGCAGGAACACTTACTTTCACGAGAACGTTTACTATCACAGATACTCCAACAGGAGCAACTCTTGATATAACTACAGACAATAGTTACGTTGCAACAATAAATGGTCATGCGATTGGTTCTGATGGCACCTGGCAGTCGGTTGAATCATACGTCATTCCTGCGGGCGATCTTCTATCAGGTACAAACACACTGACGATTGTAGCAACCAACGACGGACCAGATGGGCCGGGAAATCCCGCGGGCTTGCTCTACAAGCTCACCGTGAATAGCGAAGTGTGCCCACCAGATCTTGATTTTGGTGATGCACCAGACCCAGGACACAGCTACCCAACACGGCTTGTTTCTGACGGGGCACGACACGTGATTGTTCCTGGCGTATACCTCGGAACTCTTATTGATGCAGAGACAGATGTAGTTCCCGGGTCAGACGCACTTGAAGATGATAACTTTGGTATTGATGACGAAGATGGGGTTCTCATTACATCCTCTCCTGTGGCATGCCCAACCAATCACGGGTGTATCCTTGTAACGGGCACGACAGCAACTATGGAAGTAACCGCATCAGTTGCAGGATACATTGATGCATGGGTTGATTGGAGTACGAGCGGTGTCTTCGAACCAACCGATAGGATTTTCAACAACCAGCCTGTTGTTGCAGGTCTCAACACGCTTACATTCGCCGTTCCAATTGATGGAAATGCCTCCAACTATGTTGAAAGTTTCTTGCGAGTTCGATTCCACACAACAGATGGCGCACTTCTTCCAAGCGGGCTTGCTTCTGATGGAGAAGTGGAAGATTACCAAATTGCGATTCGCAATTGGTGTGAACCTGGACAAGAACCGGGCACTGACCCAGGATATCCATACAGTTGTATTCCAGTTCAAGCTTGCCGCGTAGATGTTGTGAGTGCAGTCGGTGACCAAGGTGTTGGCAATGGAAACGCTGTTGCAGCATGGATTCACTCTGGCTGGACCACAGCACTCAACAGTGTTGCCACATGGATTTGGGATTCATACCAGATACAAAATCTTGCAGTAGATGAATCAAAAACATTCACGAAAGACTTCTACGTTGACGGTCCTGTCAATGACGCAACACTAAACCTTGCAGCAGACAATCGCTACTGGGTTACTATCAACGGCAATCCAATCATCTCAAACACAGGTGAATTCAACTATGGAGCAGTCACTGGTCCTACTGATGTGACAACAAACGTTGTCTCAGGATGGAATACCATTGAATTTAAGATTGAAAACATTGCAAATGGTGAATTGAACCCAGAAATAAATCCAGCTGCTGGAATCTACCAGCTTGTGGTGAATGGACGTGAAGAAGGTGTGTGTGAGCAACCACCAGCTGACGACACAACACTCACCGTCATCAAAATGACGAACCCTGACGGATCTACACAGCCTTTTGACTTCACACTCGATAGCGAGGCATTCGCGACTCTTCAGGACAACGACGACGGCTCAGGTGCAATACCTGTTGCAACAGGAACACACCTTCTTGCAGAAATCGGTCTTCCGGATTGGGGTCTCACTGGTTGGGAGTGTCGCAACGACGCGGAACAACTTGTGGGAACGGATATGGGTGAAAGTGGCATTGAGCTCGACTTCTCACACGGCGACGACATCACGTGTACATTCACAAACACAAAAGATGAAGCACCTTTCTGTGAAGGAAATCTCATCAAAAACGGAAGTTTTGAGGCACCGATTGTTACTGACAACGGAGGCGACTGGCAACTTTTTGCAAACCTTACTCCGGGACTTGAGTGGATTGCAAAGCTGGTAGACACAGAAACAGATGCTCCTCTAGAGATTCAGGCAGGTTACTCAGGGTGGGTTGCGCAGAATGGTGACCAATATGCAGAACTCGACTCAACAGCACCAACAACGATTTCTCAAAATGTTGTGACAACTCCAGGACAAGCATACAAATTAACCTACTGGCGTGCGACACGTCCCGGAACGCTTCCAGAAAACAACGCAGTATGGGTCACACAAAATGGCGAACAAATTGATAGTAACGTTTTTGGGGTAACATCAAGTAATCCTGACTGGTATATGTCTCCAGAAGTTACTTTTATTGCAACATCATCATTGACAAACCTTGCATTTAAAGATATTGGTTCGTCGGCAGATTCTCTTGGAACATTTATTGACTCAGTTTGTTTGGTTCCAACGAAGAACCCAGAACCAAAGACATGTAGCCTTGACGTCGTAAGTGATACAACAAACGTTGTTGTTGAAACAGGACTTAATGCAGTTGCAACATGGGTACACCCAGGATGGACAACATCAATTCCTGGTGCAACATGGATTTGGAAATCACTCAACGTTGAGAATCCTACAAGTGACGAAATATACACGTTCACAAAGTATTTCAACTGGACAGATACAACAAAGCTCGTAAGTGCAAATCTTGATCTTGCAACAGATAACTCATACCGCGTATGGGTCAATGATCAAGGAGTAAGTACAAGTACAGATGAAAATAACTTTAGCGCAGCAGATTCATACGATGTGAAATCACTTCTCGTGAATGGTACAAACAAGATTACTGTTGAAGTAAAGAACTGGGCATTGGGTGGTTCTACTGCAGAAACAAATCCTGCCGGAGCACTCTACAAGCTTACACTTACTGGTGAAGATGGATCGTGTACGCCAGATCCACTTCCACAGTGTTCAGACGGTATCGACAACGACGAAGATGGATTCACTGACTGGCCATCAGACACAACATGCGGCGGGCCATCAGACAATGATGAGCAGGGTGGTGGTGGTGACGAACAACGCGGAACAATCATCATTAAAAAAGAGGTAACTGATGGTAGTGACAGTGATGTAAACTTCTTCTTCAACGCAACATGGTTGGGAGAAGAGGGAACATTCAGTCTCACTGGTGGCGATGAAAAGTCCTACGTTCTTGCCCCTGGTGAATACGGTGTTGATGAGGCTCAAAAGCTTGGTTGGACTCTCACGAATGAATCATGTGTGTCTGACAACCCAACTCCAACAAAGGTATTCTCTGAGATACAAACACAAATCACATCAGACATTACTCTCCACGATGGTGAAGTGGTGACATGCACCTTCATAAACGATCAAGATAAGAAAAATAATGGAGATGATGATGGTGGAGGACAAAGCAGTGGTGGTGGAGGACGCAGTCACCGAAACAGGTCTTCAAGCACAGGAGAAGTGCTTGGTGAACAAGTGCTCGGCGATCAGGTTGCCCTTGCCCCTGTTGGAGCACCAAACACAGGTTTTGGAGGACTCAAGATGTGTTTCTACTAAAAATGTAAGATACGAAGCACGGCCTCCGAAAGGGAAGCCTCGCTTCTAGAAATCAAACAAAACCCGCCATCTAGGCGGGTTTTGTGCTGTAGATACAGTATTTGGACGGGATTGACATAAACTCTAAAAAGAGTTATCATATATAACGTATATGATTTCTTTTACTCTAGAAACACACACAAAACAACTACTCGTATCTGTAGGAATTCTAGTTCTCGTTGTTGGGTGTGGAATTCTCCTTGTCTCAAAACAAGGTGTGCAGGAGGGCCGTTTCTCAAAAAGTCTTACGAGCGATCGTGCTACATCTTCACGACCAATGTTTGATCCAGCACAACCACTTACTGAATCAGTGCCAGTACGTATCCGTATACCAAAAATATATGTAGATACAAATTTTGTTCCGCTTGGATTACAAGACACTGGAGAAATTGAAATTCCAAAAGGATATACAGAAGTGGGATGGTATACGTATGGTCCAACTCCCGGTGAATTAGGACCAGCAGTTGTTCTTGGGCACGTTGATTCATATGAAGGACCTGGTGTGTTTATGTCACTCGGACAACTCACACAGGGTGAGTATGTGTACATTGATCGCGCTGATGGAACGACAGCACTATTTCGTGTAACAGCACTTGAACGATACAATAGGAATGAGTTTCCAACGAAGGATGTCTATGGTGATATAGATTTTTCTGGGTTGCGTCTTATCACGTGTTCAGGGACCTACAATCATGAGACACACGAATATGACCGAGTACTCGTGGTGTATGCGACACTTGTTGATAACGATGGTACGAAGTAGGATATACTAATGCTACATACTATGCGAAAACATCTCAAAGATTATTTTATTCCACATCAGGGCAATGATCACAAGCCACACATGGTTCGTGATGTAAGTATTGTTGCGTTGACAACCGTGTTGGTTCTTACGTTTGGATTTTCTGTTTTTCAGGCACTGCTTATTCGTACAAGTACAGAGTTTACTGCAGCTGTTGTTCCTGCAGTACTTGTTGATTTAGCAAATAAAGATCGAGAAGGAGATGGGCTCTCTGACTTAACTGTAAGTCCTATTTTGGAAGAAGCAGCACGCATGAAAGCAGAGCACATGGCGGCGAATGAGTATTTTGCCCACACAAGTCCTGATGGTTTGAATCCCTGGTACTGGTTTTATCGAGCAGGATACAATTTTGTGAATGCTGGAGAAAATTTGGCAGTTAACTTTGTTGATTCAGGTGATGTTGAAAAAGCGTGGATGAATTCTCCAGGGCACCGTGCAAACATCATGAATGGATTGTTTACTGAAATTGGTATTGCTGCTGTTCCGGGACACTACAAAGGTAAAAAAACTATTTTTGTCGTACAACTTTTTGGAACACCTGCACGTGTTGCTACGCCGTTAAGTGCGCAAGAACCACTGCCACAGTCAACGTTGGGAAATACTCAAGAAGTTCAAGGGGCAACAGTTGTGCAAGTTGAATCGAACACATCGAGTGCGTCAGTACAACCAACGGAATCTGCTCCTGTGGCAACACAAGACATTTCGTTGGCTCAAGAGCGTATACCTGCACAGGGAACAAACACAGCGGGCGCATCGGCGCAAAATGAAGTAATGCCTGTGGAGCGTATAGTACATGCAAATGCGTGGGATACCTTTTTATCACAGCCACGAGCCATTGTTCGATGGGGATACATTATCATTGGACTCGCTCTCGCATTCGTTACGATGCTTATGGTGTGGTATCAGGTACATCGTAGGCACTCGCGTGAATTTTCACACGGTATTGCACTCATTATTTTGATTGTCTTTTTGTCGTACTTCAACTACCTACTTCTTGCAAAAGAGTTACTCATTATGTAAACGTAGTGTGCCGTGTGCACGAAGTGTGTCGTGTGCGGGTAGAAAAACTCCATACCCATTGGAGTTTTTTGTATAGGCAATATAGCCAGCAATACCTATCATAACTGCGTTGTCAGTCGAGAGTTCGTGCGTAGGGAGAAGTAGGGTAACATCAGGAAATTCTTGTGCGAGCATTTTTTTCATCTCGTCACGCAGGTAGGTGTTTGCGACAACACCGCCACCAATAATGAGTGTTGGTGCATTGTAGAGCTCGAGAGCTTTTTTTGTTTTTGCAACGAGCACTTCAATAGCGGCGTCTTCAAATTCTCTCGCAATTTCTTTTTTTTGATCATCGGAGAGTTCGCCGATTTTTTTGACAGTGTAGAGTACTGCGGTTTTGAGTCCTGCAAAAGAAAAGTCAAAATCTTCAGAATTGATCATGGGACGAGGGAGATGAATCGCAGATGTACGCGAATCAGACGCAGATACACGCGAATTTGTATTGGTGTTTATTTGTGTTTTTTGTGCGTTCGTTCGCGAGATTTCGGCAAGAGCCGAAATCTGAGGTCCGCCAGGATAGGGAAGTCCGAGGAGACGTGCGACTTTATCAAACGCCTCTCCCACGGCGTCATCGCGTGTTTGTCCTATGAGTTCGTAGGTGCCCCAGTCGCGCACACAAACAAGTTCCGTGTGTCCACCCGACACAAGAAGCGCAACCGTAGGAAATTCTATTTTCGGATTTCGGATTTCGGATTTCGGATTTTTTTCTCCGTTCATCAACACGGAGAGGATGTGTCCTTCCATGTGGTTAACAGGAACAAGTGGAATATTCCAAAAGAAAGAAAGTGCTTTTGCAAAACTAATACCAACCCAAAGTGCGGGTTCAAGACCGGGACCTTGTGTAACCGCTATCGCATCAAACCCAGGATTTTCAGGATGCTCTGTGAAGTATTGTTTGAGTTGAATGAGGAGCTCTGGTTCACGATCGAGGATGGAAGATAAAATGTCGAATGTGGAAGCGTCGTGTTTTTCATTTGTTATTTGATATTTGATATTGCCCCCTGCGTTTTGAAGGGCAAGTGTAAGCATTGGTACCAAGTTGAGCTGGTGCTCCCGTTTTGCAAGGTTAGGGAAGACACCACCAAATTCGGCGTGTTTTGAGGCCTGCGAGTAGAGTCCTGTGCCTAAAACGCTACAGGAGGGCATATGCGCCTCTCCAGAGCATTCTAGGATGCTCACCGCTGTCTCGTCACAACTTGTTTCTATTGCTAGTATTTTCATGCGGGCGGTCTCGTGTTAGAACCAAAGTCGGACAAGACCAGTAAGGTTATTTTAGCACTTTTTCAGAAACTAAATCGACGCGTCTCGTGCGGACTAAAAAGTGACAAAAGTTACACTACTTGGGGTATATAAAGTTACACCCTACTGTAACTTTATAACTTTAAATGAACCTGTGTTATTTCTATCTCTGCCAGAATAGTATTCTGTTTCAAGGCTATTTTCATCAGTAAGTTTGGCTGTCGCAGATCCATAGTGAATATGCATAGTCTCAGGCGCACTATCCTTTGGGACATTCATATACTGATAATGAATTCTGGCTGTATCAAATTGATCCACATTCATTGATGTCTCAAAACTATGAGATTCCGATGTCTCTGTTTCTAGGTAAATACTGACATGTGTCCATGTTTGTTTAATACAAAACTTTTTTGTTGGTATCGGTCCTTTTGAGTAAACAGAAGCCGAGTTTATTTCACCCGACCATGAGCCATCAACTATAGGCGTTCTAATTCCAAGTAGCTTACGAATATGTTTGTTTCTCCAAAGCTTAGTATCAAACCATTTATACAGAATTCCGTAGAACCCTATTACTGATGGCGCTTCTATCCACCAAGGCAGGGATATTACGTTCTTGGAGAATAAATACAGCCCCCAAGCAAGCAATATTGCAAATACTGCCAAGTAGAAAGATGCCTTTTTATGTTCTTCTGAATTTATTGAATATGGGTGCATATAGATTATCTTTCGTACCAATTATCCCAAAGATCAACAAGTGCAACTATTGTCGCTACAGCATCGTCAGTATTCCATTGCTCTCCTGACGTGCCAAAAAGTGGTATAAGACCATTTTGACACATGAAATCGTCAATTGGGTTAGTGTATAAATAATTTAAAACAGATCTTGTTGACGCAGATAAATCGTTAGAGAAACAAGAGTTTGGTACATTGTAAATTAAGCTTTGTAAAAAATACGATGGTGCCTTTTCTTTATCTAGAAGACCTTTGTCAACAAGATAATTTCGAGCGTTTTTTATAATTCTTACAACCTGCTTAAATTGATTTTGAGTATTTTGATGTTTTTGTGCACCATTTTTGAAATGATGTTCAGGGTAATTTACAATGGCTCTATTGGTTGTTCGGTGATAAAATTTTACACCTTCCTCTGAACTATGTGTGTCAGATCCGAAAAAATAGTCATACTTACGATAATTAATTACTGGTACCACATCCGCTTTTAAGCGACCCGATGTTGGTAGAATTTTAATAGATTTATTTCCGCTTGTATCAACATTAGCTACAGCATAGTAGCTTTCGAGTGCCGAAATAACATCTCGTCGCAAATCTTGCCAATCGTAAATAGCGCTACTGTATGCTTGATCATGAGCAGTTTTTTGTTCATAAGGAAGTTCATGTGCATTATGACCAAACGTAGTTGTAAGCTCAACGACAACATCAACATCGCTATCCGCCCTAATATTTGTGTCGTTTTTATAAGAACCTTGTAAATAAATTTTTACAGAACCACTACTAATACGATCTTTCAGTGGCGAAAGATCGTGAGTAAGTGCACAACGTATAGATTCGTGAGTTGTTTTAGATGACACAGTAGCACCTTGGTTCGACCATGTTTCTAATTGAGAAAGAGGTATAGACATATTTAGCCCCTAGGTGGGAATGGATCGTTGCCGTAACTATTACGTTCCTGAATCTTTCCATCTTTACCGTGAATAAAATGTTCAACCTTTGCTTTTTCAGCAATATTTTCTGCTCTATTGAGAGCATTCTCTTTTGTGTGATGTGAAGAAAGTGGAGTAGAAGATTTTTCTGCTTTATTTTCCCACATGTGACGATCTGAATTGAAAACTGTATGTATATTTTTTGCCATATGTTTTTTAAGATTAACTTTTAATAATACCCACAACCTTTCCGCTTATCTGGAAGTCATCACCCTCGTGAATAAATATTGGTAGATATTTTTCAGTTGAGTCGGCTTCTAGAATAATCATTCTATTCACCTTGTCTTCTCTGTATCGCTTGATCGTAGCAAGACCGTCTATAACAGCGACAACTATGTCAGTATTTTTATAAATCTTGTATTCACTATCAACCAAAACAAAATCTCCACTTTCAATCGTCTTTCCATCAATTTCTGCTTTGTTCATACTATCGCCGTCAGCGATAAGTGCATACAAATTACTTTTGTTGCGTGGAAGAAGTGAAGAAGAAATTTTCAAATACTGGTCTATATTTTGCTCTGCGAATATTGTGGCAGGACCACAGTTGGCAGACCCAACAACAGGGAGGGAGTAGATCGGACTTGCTGATGCTTTTGCATAACCTCTTTTGACGAGCTTTATAACCCCAGCTTCAAGATTCATTTGGATCAATCCTCCCTCAGCAAGCTTCTGAAGGTGGTACTTGGCAGTCTGGGGTTTTCCCTCTGCACCAACCATTTCAGCTATCTTTCTAAGGCTGTATGACCCAAAATCCTCGTGTGTCGCAATAAGATCTAAAAGTTGCTTTTGTATGATATGCATAGGGGTAGTATAGCATGTTCAAAGTAAAGTGTAAATAAAGATTTGACATTTTACACCCCCTCTTGATAGAATAGAGACATGGAGCAGAAATTAGTATTGCACGAAGCGATTCACGAACCCAAATTGGGTGATATTATCATCGAAATAACCGATGTTCAATTTCACACCAATGCTCGTGTGACCACTTCCCAAGCAAATACTATTGATCGCTCCGTGCAGTCAAATAAGCCTGGTCGAGTATTTTCTCCAATGAGCCAAGGCTCGTTGAAAATAATAGAAAACAATACATTGTTGTTTTCTGGTCCATTTTTTGATTACGAACAACTCAAAATTCTTGTTACAAAATATAATCAACAAGGAAAAAGAGTTTTTATTAAAAAACCAACAGCTAAAATACCATTACTTCCTGGTAAAGATACTGTTGAATTCGTAAACAGTATAAAGGGACAAAGAATTTTAAGGAGATTAGAAAAACAGGAAAAGATTGCTTAAAACAATAATGCGTAGTAACAAGCGAATAGTGTAGCTCCCTAGGACATGCCTATTCCGCGCAAAAAATAGCAGAAGCTTCGAACTTCTTTTATTTTGTGTGTGGAATAGGCTTTTTCTATACCTGTGTCCATACATTTTATTAAAAATTATTAATAAAATGCTATGCAAAAAATACAATGGCGTGCAGAAATTCGAGAGGTTAAAGATCTTGTTCCTTGGAAAGAAAATCCGAGAAAAATAACAAAGGTCGCTCTTGAGAAATTAAAAGACAAAATCATTCAAAGTGGTTTTCATAGTGTGATCGTTGTTGATACCGACAATACTATTTTGTCAGGTAACCAAAGAAAAGTAGCTCTCACTCAATTAGGAATCAAGGAAGTCCCTGTTCTCGTTCCTGATCGTACACTCACTAATGATGAGCGTACCAAGATTGCACTTGAAAGCAATGTGAACGATGGCGAGTGGGATTTTGAAAAGCTTAAGTCGTTTGATTTAGATCTCATAAAATTTGCAGGATTTTCTGACATGGAAATCGCAAAGTTTTGGGATGAAGACAAAGATACAAAAGACGATAAGTTTGACGTCGACAAGGAAATCAAAAAGATAAAGACACCTGTGGTGCAAAAAGGTGATCTCATTATCATGGGTGATCACAAGTTACTCTGTGCCAGTTCAACAGACATACACGCCGTACAAAAACTATTCGGAGAGCATAAGGCGACGGCTATCTATAGCGATCCACCTTTTAATATCGGGCTATCGTATGACAAAGGCGTTGGTAACACCAGAAACTATGGTGGATCTTTCGACGACAACCAGTCTCCAAAAGAGTACGTTGAATTCATTCGACAAGTATTGAAGTCTGCACTTTCTGTATCTGTTGAAGACTTGCATGTCGCATTCTGGGCGGATGAAGCCTGGGTGTGGGTTTTTCAAACGCTCTACATGGAACTGGGTATTAAGAACAGACGCTTGAATGTCTGGGTGAAGAACAATTCATCACCGACCCCTACGGTTGCTTTCAACAAATGTACAGAGTTTTGTGTCTATGGAAGTAAAGGATCTCCATACTTGTCTGACTTGGTAAAAAATCTCAATGAGATACAAAACAAAGATCTAAGCACAGGAAACCAATTGCTTGAAGAAATATCAAACCTCTGGGCAACGAAGCGACTTCCATCGAATCAAATGGAGCACCCAACAAGCAAGAATCCAGAATTACATCATAAGTTCATTATGCGTTGCACTAAGCCTGGCGACATTATTTTTGATGCCTTCTCGGGATCTGCTAGCACCATGATCTGTGCGGAACAATTGGGTCGCAAGGTGTACTCCTTAGAAATCGAGCCAGTATTTTGTGATTTGGCAATTCGCCGTTATGAAAAACTGACTGGTCGGAAAGCAGAGATAATCAAAAACTTCTATGAAGAAAAATAAACTCCAAGATCATTTTTTTGAAGAACTGACAAAAGTACCGATTGTACAAGTTGCTTGTGAAAAAACAGGTGTCTCTCGCAATAGTGTATACCGTTGGCGGAAAGACGATGCTTCATTCTGCAAGAAAATGGATCAAGCACTTAAAGACGGTGTGGCGTTGGTGAACGATATGAGTGAGACACAGCTCCTCACCTTGATTAAGGAAAAGAATTATCCCGCCATCAGTTTCTGGCTCCGTCACCGCAATGACAACTACAAAAATAAACTCGAAATCACGACAAAAGAAGAAAGCGAAGCACTCACACCGTCACAGGCAAAGATCGTCCGCAACGCTCTTAAACTCGCTTCTATTACCAAGAGCAAATCCATTAAAAGAATTAACAAAGAAAAATAATTATGACTAAAATAATTGAAACCAGTTTAGTGAATAAAATGATGAAAGATAAGTTAGTGCGAACCTCTATCACTAAAGATAGCTTCTTGTACTTCTTCCACTTCTATTATGCCCATTATGTAAAGTATGAGACTGCGGACTTCCAGAAAGAGATCATCCACCATTTAGAAAAGTCAGCCATAGAGAATTTGTATGTGGTGGCATTTCGTGGATCAGGAAAATCAACCATGGTGACAACTGCATACCCGATCTGGGCGATCCTTGGAAAACAACAAAAGAAGTTTTGTATGATCTTCTGTCAGACCAGAATACAAGCCAAGCAACACATGATGAACATTAAAAACGAACTTGAGGGAAATGATCTGCTCAAGAAAGACCTCGGACCATTCCAAGAAGAGAGCGATGAATGGGGTTCATATTCTCTTGTGTTCAACAAAAGCGGTGCCAGAATTACAGTTGCTTCAACTGAACAAAGTATCCGTGGGTCACGACACAATGAACACCGCCCCGATCTCATCATCTGTGACGACGTTGAAGACGTACAGTCCACCAAAACACGCGAGGGGCGGGATAAGACATACCAATGGCTCTATGGCGAGGTTATTCCTGCGGGAGATAGAAAGACCCGATTGATCATTGTTGGAAACCTCTTACACGAAGATTCGCTTCTCATGCGTATCAAGGATGATATTGAGAACAAACGCTCAAGAGGTGTCTTTAAACAATACCCACTTTTAGATGAACAAGATGTTTGTTTATGGCCTGGAAAATATCCAGAACTCAAAGATGTTGAAGAACAGAAAATGAGTGTGGCGAGTGAGATATCGTGGCAGAGAGAATACTTGCTCCGTATTATTCCAAGTGACGATCAAGTAATTTATCCAGAGTGGATTCAATTCTATGACGAACTTCCTGGAACAAAACATAAGGGCTATCGTGGTACCTATGCAGGAGTGGATCTTGCAATCTCAACCAAAGATTCAGCGGACTATACTGCTATCGTGTCTGCTCATGTGTATTCTCGTCGGGAGAAAATGAGAATCTATATTCTTCCAAATCCAATAAAACAGAAATTAAATTTTCCTGCACAAGTTGATCTCATGAAGAACTTCAAGAATACACAAATGCCAAGAAGACAAGATACGCTGTTTGTTGAAAGTGTGTCGTATCAAGAAGCCTTACCACAAATGCTTGAACTTAACGGTGTTGAAGCAGAGTCAGTAAAGCCAAAAGGAGACAAAAGAACAAGACTATCTCTCACTTCGACTTCTATCAAATCAGGAATCATTAAGTTTCCGCGGCACGGATGTGAAGATCTGATCCAAGAGCTTGTTGGATTCGGTGTTGAAAAGCATGATGACTTAGCCGATGCTTTTTCGCTCCTTATTAACTCGACATTAGACAAACACGCACATGACGGTACGGTACTTATGGCATGGGTTAGTACAGATCGTAACTATGGCTGTGACGACGATGACATCTTATATTACAGCGATTATGTTGATGTAGAAAAACCTATTCGTTTATCTTAAAAGAGACAATCGCAAGTGGTAGTTCAAAGTCATCCATTGAGATAATGAATGGACCTTCCTTACCTTTCTTGTATAGGTACAAAAATCCATCTCTAATATCTAGAGAGGATATTTTGTCGTACGGAATACTGAAGTGTTTATTAAGACCAATATATCCAAGATTTTCTGTTGTTAGATAAAAAGTACCAGCATCGTCTGTCATCATGACATTCACTTTTTGTGGATTAATTTTGACATTACCAACTCGGTATCTCAACCCCTTGGCAATTTTTATAGATGCAGAAAAACCACTGTAGTTATAACTCTTGGTTATCGATTTGTTTTTGATAATAAATGCCTTACTAACATAGTGCAGTTTTTCACCATTACTTAAATTAACATTCAAATTAGGAACATCAATAGTTGGAAGTTTACCCTCGTCGATTAGATAAAGTGTATGGTATTTATTAAAATCACTCTGATTGTAAGCGAGATTATCAGTTGAAAGATTTAGATCTGAATAAATTTTAACTAGTTCCTTTCGCTCTGCTTCTGTAATTCGTGAGTCATCAGTGATCTTGTCAAAGAAAATTTTGAATCCTGCTAAGTTGTATTTCTCAACATCCTTGTCAGTTAAATTATGCTCCTTTTTAATTTCTTCTAAAATTATTTTCTCTTCATCTGAGAGGTTGCCGTCAATTAATAGCTCTTTAATTTTCTGAGAATATAAATCTAAGCCTTTTCTTTTTGGTGATCTGAATACTTTGGTAAATAAAAGATAGATTACACCGACAATAAGACCTATATAAACGAGGTTTTTAAATAAATCAAAATTAACTATAACAATAGTAAGAACAACGAGAACAATAATTATCTGTTTAAAAAGAGATAATTGTTTAAACTTTTCTAAAAGATTTTTCATAAACTTTGGACGGTTTTGTTATGAAGGATCGTATAGGTAGCAAAAAGCTCCTAGCCAGATCCGATATACCCCGTGAGGTATACCCATACCCGTTTCCAGATATGACCGTCCAAAGTAGACTCTGACTAGGAGTTCTTTACTTTGGACGGATTTTGCGACCATATCCTGTAATTGCTTACAGGGGTTAGGTCTCTGTATTAACTTGTAAATGAATAATAACATTTTTGACCCTATTATTCAATTTAAATTCTATCGCAAACCCCTAGTTTTGCTAAGGCTAGTACGCGAGTACGCTACGTTTTTTTAGTTCTGCATAGACTTAGCAAGACTAGTGTTCTCTGTCATTAATATAGTATGGAAACATATACCACAGCCAGAATTGGTAAGGAGGTTATAGCACCAGTACAAAAAATTAGGTACGTTCTATATGCTCGTAAATCAACCGAATCAGAAGAACGCCAAGTTCTTTCGATTGATTCGCAAGTAAAGGAAATGCTTGAGCTTGCCGAACGTGATGGACTGGAAGTCGTAGAAATACGAAGAGAATCGCATAGTGCAAAAGAATCAGGACAACGACCTGTGTACAAGGAAATTTTAGAAGATGTACGACGAGGACGATTTAATGGAATCCTCACTTGGGCACCCGATCGTCTTTCTCGTAACGCTGGTGACTTGGGAAGTATTGTCGATCTCATGGATCAGCAACTACTAATGGAGATTCGGACATACGGTCAACAGTTTAAAAACTCACCGAACGAAAAGTTCCTTTTAATGATTTTGTGTTCTCAAGCAAAACTTGAAAACGACAACAAGAGTATTAACGTAAAACGAGGATTGCGAACAAGAGTAGAAATGGGATTATGGCCTGGTCCTGCTCCAACAGGCTATATGAAAGAGAAACGAATGGATCGAAAGTGTGAGACACTCCTTGATCTAGAACGAGCACCAATTATTAAAAAGATGTTTGAGAAAGTGGCGTATGAACATTGGAGTGGTAGAAAAATCTATAATTGGCTCAAATTTGATTTAAACCTCAGAACCGCTGTAGGAAAGAAACATCTCAGTTTAGGAAATATTTATAAAGTTTTAGATAACACCTTTTATTACGGAGTTTTTGAGTATCCAAGACGATCAGGTAATTGGTATACAGGAAAGCATGAACCAATAGTGACTAAGGAATTGTTTGATCTAGTACAAGCACAGATAAAAAGTAATGTGTTAAGAGTAGAAAACAAGGAGTTTGCTTTTACTAAAATGATGCTCTGTGGATTATGCGGATCTGGCATATCAGCAGATGAGAAATTCAAGAAAATCAAGAATGGTGGTGTTGCTCGATACGTCTATTACGGCTGTACTAAAGCGCGCGGGGTGGATTGTAAATGTGGGTATACAGAAGAAAGAGAATTGCTCAAGCAGTTCAACGAACTAATCGAAAAGATAAATTTAAATGAAATAGAAGTCAAAGAAAAGATAAAATATGATGTTGAGCGATTTTCTAAACTACAAAAATTCTTACTAGGGACTAAAGAAAAAATTGATATCCCAAATATAGACGTACGAGGATATGCGAAGTATGTCTTAAAAGAAGGAACCGATATTGAAAAGCGAGAACTACTTGGATGTTTGAAGAGTAAGATCTGTTTGGCGAATAAAAAGATTACTTTGAAAGAATAAGTACAAAACTAATAGGACCCATCATTTTGACAAGTATACCCCCTAAGGGGTATACTTTTGCCTATGGAATACTTAGACAAAAAGAGTAAGGAAAAAATTGTTCGCAGGCTCAAACTTATTGAAGGTCAAATCAGAGGCCTTCAAAAAATGGTCGACAATGACACTTATTGCATTGATGTTATTACGCAGACTTCGGCAGTCAAACAAGGTCTTTCCAACATTGAAGACTTGTTGCTTGAAAACCATCTGAATCATTGCGTAGAACATGATATGTCTTCGGGTAAGCTTGTTAAAGCAAAAAGCGAGGTCATGAAAGTCTACAAGCTTAAGAGGAAATAAAGCTACAATCATATATGTTTAAACAACTTTTACAAAACAAAAAATTTAAATACTTACTCATCGCTCTTGTGGCGGTTATTCCTTTTGAAGCCCTGTCTCTTTCGGGAAAACACTTACCGTATCCTATTGAACTGGGAGCATTGGGGCTGATTGTCATTATATTCGGTCGAGATGTCTTCAAGAAAGGAATCATAAGCCTTTTGAGACTCCGTTTTTCAAGCATCAATCTTTTGATGACTATTGCTGTTATCGGCGCAGTTGCAATTGGCGAGCTTGAAGAAGCAGCGATTGTCATAATTCTCTTCTCTCTCGGTAATGTGCTTGAAGATTTTGGGATTTCCCGTAGCAAATCTTCACTTCAAGAGTTGGTAAACAAGACACCGAAGCAAGCAACTCTCAAGGACGGAACGGTTTTGCCACTAACTGAACTCGCAGTAGATATGATCATTGTCGTAAAGCACGGAGATATTATTCCCGTTGACGGTACGATTGTTTCAGGTAATTCGCTTGTAGATGAATCATCAATCACTGGAGAACCGCTTCCAAAAACAAAAGTGGCTGGCGATGCTGTGTTCGCAGGAAGCGTGGCAAGTGATGGATATCTTGAAGTAAGGGTCACAAAGCTTTCAGGTGAAAGCACGTTGCAGAAGATAATAAATCTTACCTATGAAGCAGCCGAACGAAAATCAAACGCTCAAGCCTTCATTGAAAAATTCGCTAAATACTATACGCCACTCATCTTGCTTTCCTCTGTGCTCTTAGTGGTCATTCCTGTCCTCATTTTTGGCGAGCCATTTCAAAAGTGGTTTATTCAAGCTCTAACCCTCCTTATTATTTCTTGCCCGTGTGCTTTAGTCATCTCTACTCCTGTTAGCGTATTCTCAGCAGTAGGCAATGCCTCACGCAGAGGAGTTGTGATTAAAGGTGGTCGCTTCTTGGAGGAAATGGGTAAGATTAAAGCGATAGCATTCGACAAGACTCGCACCATTACCAAAGGTACGCCGATCGTAACTGATGTTATTCCTTTTGGCGAGAATACTGAGCAGGATGTCATCTCATGCCTTTCAGGGCTTGAAACATTTTCTGAACATCCAATCTCAAAAAGTATCATTGCCTATGCGACAGAGAAGAAAATGGATTTGCATACGTTCGATTCTTACAAAGCAACTTCAGGCAAAGGCATAGAAGGAGTTTGTCTTGTGTGTACCGATAGTCATCGCTGTGCAGGTACGCTTGCATATATGAGAGATGAGCATGGAGCAATTGACGACAGTATCACTAAAAAGGCGGAGGGACTTGAGAAACAAGGAAAGACTGTTATTTTTGTTTCCAATGGAGCAGAAATCAAAGGAATTGTCGGAGTGAGTGATGAAATAAAAGAAGACAGCGCGCGAGCAGTTAGCGAACTCAAGAAAATAGGTATCACTTCAATCATGCTTACTGGCGATACGCTTGCTCCGGCACAGGCTGTGGCGAACACCGTTGGTATTGATGAAGTGTATGTGTCACTTCTACCAGAAGAAAAAGTTGCACGAATACAAGAGCTGAAAAAGAAATACGGATCAGTTGCCATGGTTGGAGATGGGGTCAACGATGCTCCAGCATTGGCTACGTCATCTGTTGGTATTGCTATGGCTTCAACTGGATCAGATGTTGCAATTGAGAATGCTGATATTGCGATCATGAACGACAAACTATCCCTTCTGCCAGAGCTTATCTCGATTGCACAAAAATCAAATGGCATTATTCGCTTCAATATTGCGCTTGCCTTGATTACTAAAGTTGGATTCCTTGGACTTGCTGTTTCAGGTAATGCTAACCTTGTTATGGCGATTGTTGCGGATGTTGGAGTAACGATCTTTGTGGTAATCAATTCGTTGCGTCTTTATAACTACGACAGCACAACCGTAGCAGATAACCATTCTGATGGGACGTGCAGTAGTTGTTAGGAAAATATAGTTAGAAAAAAGAACGACAATTGTCGTTCTTTTTTCTGCAACATGTAGGTTTGTGGGTCGCACTTAGTACATAACTAAATGGGTCATCAAAACTAACAGTCATAGACAAAGTAAGGATTAATTAACTAGGTATGCGAACAAAACTTGAAGAAGAGATCAAGCGATTTAACTGACAGCAAAGACTTGCAACCAAAAGAACGCCAAAGTATTCAATCAACGAAGATGCCGTGAATATTAGAGAATATGCCAAGTATGTACTTAGAGGAGGGTACTCCACTGGAGAAGCATGAACTGATTGGACATTTGAGGAGCAGGTTAATACTGAAAGAGAAGAAAATCACCTTGGTAGTGTAATGGAGAAATTAAGTAGTTGACTTCCAAAACCATATACCCTATACTATAGGGTATATGGTCAAACAAACACACAATCATGTTCACAAGCACGGTGAGCCGAATACAAAAGCTCGCAAAGTTATTAATATGGCAATAGGAAGTGTAGCTAAGATTCCTGAGATGGTCGACGATGGACGATACTGCCCTGAAATTATTCAGCAGATCGATAGTGTCGTAGGTCTTTTACATAGCGCACGAAAAGAATTACTAAAGGGTCACTTAGAGTCTTGTCTTGCTGAAAGGTTAAAGACCGACAAGGAAGGTTCAATCAAAGAATTGTTAAAAATCTACAACATGCAGTAGATTTTTAGTGTTTTATTATTAAATTTATATAAAAAATTATGTCTAAAATTTCAACAACATTAGCAATTTCTCTTATGGTAGTAACAAGTGTTTTGGGGTGGGTTGCTGGGTATGCCAGTACTGCTGACTATAAAGTGAATATGTACGACAAAACAACTATGGATTTTGGTCGTCCAGATCGAACACTTGATCTTCGTTATATTGATGCGATGATTGCTCATCATAGAGGAGCAATGCTTTTGGCTACACAAGCAAGTACACAGACACAGCGACAAGAAATGAAGGATCTCTCTGCGATGATTTTGCGGGATGAGCCAAAATCAATTGCTGAGCTATACACATGGAAAAAAGATTGGTATGGAGATACAAAACAAGTAAAAGACCCAATTGTTTCTAACATTGGAACGTATGATGAGAAATTTGATCTTCGCTTTCTTAATGCACTTATCGCACACCATGAAGCAGGATTGCTCATGACAAAAGAAATAAAGACAAAATCAAGTAGAACTGAAATTTTAAATAATGCGGATGCGGTTGATACATTCCTTACAACAACACTTAAGATCTTCAAAGACTGGAGAACACAGTGGTATAACATCTAATATAAAATCCCTATATGACAAATAAAACACTAAAAATTAAAGGGATGCATTGTGCAAGTTGTGCAACTATTATCACCAACAAGGTTTCTAAACTTGGAGGTGTAGATGCTGTTAATGTTAATTTTGCGACTGAAAAAGCAAATGTTTCATTTGATGACACAATTGTTTCTGTACATCAAATGAATAATGAGATTGAAAAATTAGGATACACATTTGTTGATGAAACTAGTTCTCATACTATGGAAGATCACAGTATGCATACAGGTATCAATGAATCAAAAGATGAAAAGTTGAAAGAGCTTCTTACTATGAAGACAAAAACACAGTTTGTGTTACCGATTGCTCTTCTTGTTTTTATCTTAATGATGTGGGATATCGGTGCGAAATTATTTACATCAATTCCAAATCTTCCATTACCGATGTCTATCTTCAACACCATCTCTATGGTGCTTGCGAGTGTTGTATTGTTTTGGATTGGGCAACCCTTTCTACAAGGAGTAGTAAAATTTGCTAAATATCGTGTCGCTAATATGGATACTCTTATTGGTATTGGAACGCTTGTTGCATACCTTTACAGTATCAGTATTACACTCTTCCCTTTGATGAGGGTGGCCTTGAAACTTCCTGAAACCACTTATTTTGATGTGACTATAGTAGTAATTGGTTTCGTGATGTTAGGTAAATATCTCGAAGCACGCTCAAAACTTCGTACTGGTGAAGCAATAGAAAAACTTCTAGGCCTTCAAGCAAAAACCGCCTTACTATGGCGTAATGGTGTTGAGGTGGAAGTACCTGTGCACGAAGTACAAATCGGTGACATCATTATCGTGAAGCCAGGATCAAAAATCCCTGTAGATGGAGTTATTGTCGAAGGATATTCATCTATCGATGAATCAATGATTACAGGTGAGCCAATTCCTGTTGATAAAAAGACTGGAGACTTTGTTGTTGGTGCAACAATTAATAAACAAGGTAATTTCAAATTCAAAGCGACAAAAATTGGATCTGATACTGTACTCGCTCAAATCATAAAAATGGTTGAAGATGCACAAGGATCAAAAGCCCCGATACAAGCAATGGCTGATAAAATTTCTAGCGTGTTTGTGCCAATCGTACTTGGCATAGCGGTACTCACTCTACTCCTTTGGCTTACTGTGGGTACATCAGCGCTCGGTTTCTCAACAGCTCTTTCTTATGGGATTCTTTCGTTTGTAGGAGTTCTTGTTATTGCATGTCCGTGTGCATTAGGACTTGCAACACCTACAGCCATTATTGTTGGTGTTGGAAAAGGTGCAGAACACGGGATCCTTATTCGAAACGCAGAAGCACTAGAGAAGCTCAGTCATGTAGATACTGTTGTTCTCGATAAGACAGGAACAATAACTAAAGGAAAACCTGAAGTAACTGATATTATCTCTCTTGATACAACATGGGCAGAAGCAGATATCCTTCGTGTAAGTGCGAGCGTAGAAAAACTTTCTGAGCACCCTCTCGCAGATGCTGTTGTTATTAAGGCAAACGAACAAAAAATA
The DNA here is from genome assembly GCA_016699465.1 of Candidatus Campbellbacteria bacterium. Taxonomy (NCBI): domain Bacteria; phylum Candidatus Campbelliibacteriota; species Candidatus Campbelliibacteriota bacterium. Next base: position 60,532 of record CP064977.1, read on the forward strand.
TCTCTTGAAACCGTTACAAATTTCCAAGCACTCGAAGGTGTTGGAGTCGAAGGTATGATTGGCAATAAACACATAGCAATTCATAAACCATCAAAAGATGTCTCTATTACAGGTAATATCAAAGAACTACAAGAGCAAGGTAAAACAGTTGTTATTATAGAAGTTGATAAAAAACAGATTGGACTTATTGCACTTTCAGATACTTTAAAAAAAGAATCAAAAGAAGCGGTTGCAAAACTCCATGCAAGAAATATTAAAGTAATAATGCTCACAGGAGATAACTATTTAGCAGCAAGCTATATAGCGAAACTCGCAGGTATTGACGCAGTTATTGCTGAAGTTATACCTCAAGAAAAGGCAGGAAAAATAAAAGAACTACAAGATGGCGGTGCAATTGTCGCTATGGTTGGAGATGGTATAAATGATGCCCCTGCTCTTGTACAGGCTGATGTCGGTATCGCTATGGGGACAGGGACAGACGTCGCCATTGAATCAGCAGGTATCACACTTTTAGGTGGTGATGTTTCCAAAATTGCACAAGCAATAAAGCTGTCGAAGATGACAATGCGAGGTATCAAACAGAATCTTTTTTGGGCATTTATCTTTAATGTTGTAGGTATTCCTCTTGCTGCAGGACTCTTCTATCCAGTATTTGGTTGGTTATTAAATCCAGCGTTTGCAGGACTTGCTATGGCATTCTCAAGTGTTTCTGTAGTATCGAACTCATTACGAATTAAGGCTAAGAAACTATAATTATATGAAAAATAAAACACCTTATATAATCTTGGCACTAGTAATCGTTGTAGTTATAGCTCTATTTAGTTTTAGTAAAAATACATCATTAATTAAAAATAATGTTACACAAAACGACTCAGGGAAAACAGCAATAGAAAGTTCATTTGTTGATTTAAAAAATGGAGATACATTTGATTTGACTGCTTCGTATATAACAAGAAGTATTAATGGCACAAATCAAAAAATGCTTGCATATAATGAGTCAATCCCTGGGCCAACTATTCGAGTAGCACAAGGATCAGAGGTAACAATAAATTTCAAAAACAACACAGATATTCCACAATTACTTCATTCTCATGGTGTGCGAATGGATAACGCATATGATGGATCGCAAATGGTGCAAAAAGAAATGAAACCCGGTGAATCATTTTCCTATAAATTAAAATTCCCTGATGCTGGTATATATTGGTACCATCCCCATGTTCAAGAAGTATATGGGCAAGGTTTGGGACTTTACGGAGCTTTTATTGTAACACCGACCGATCCCGCATATTTCCCTGCGGTAAACAGAGAGATTCCATTATTTCTTTCAGATATTCCATTTGAAAATGGAAGTATTACTTTAAACAAAAATAAAACAAGTCACACACTCATGGGACATTATGGCAATATTATGCTCGTAAATGGAGATGATAATTACATACTCAAAGCAATCTCTGGTGAGGTTGTAAGAATGTATGTTGTTAACTCAGCAAACGCTCGACCCTATAATTTTGCAATAAATGGTTTAAAACTAAAATTAGTAGGCAGTGATAGTGGTGCTTATGAAAAGGCGTCATTTGTAAACAGTGTAGTTCTCGGTCCATCTGAACGAGCAATTGTAGATGTACTTATACCGAAAGCAGGTACTTACGAAATACAGAATCAGACCCCTAGTAAAACCTACTCACTCGGAACTATTTCAGCTAGTGAGGAGAAAATAAATGTCTCATATGAAAAAGAATTTAATATTCTTCAATCAAATATAGCAACAATAAAAAGCATTGATCCATTTAGAAGTTATTTCAATAATACTCCAGATAAAAATATTACCCTTACTCTTGATATGGCAGGAAATATGATGGGAATGCAAGGTATGGGTCACGGAAATCATATGATGTCCGATGGATCTTCAATGGGCGGGTCAATGATGGGGTCTAGCCCTGACGGTATTGAATGGGACGATTCGAATCAAATGATGAGTGCCGTGACTAATACTGATTCCATCAAATGGAAGATTAAAGAGCAAAATACTGGAAAAGAGAACAAAGATATTAATTGGACATTTAAGAAGGATCAACCTGTTAAAATTAGGATTTTTAATGATCCAAATTCCATGCACCCAATGCAACACCCTATTCATTTTCATGGACAGCGATTTCTTGTAGTTAGCCGTAATGGTATACAACAAACAAATCTTGCATGGAAAGATACTGTTCTTGTTAAATCAGGAGAAACGGTTGATATTATTCTTGATCCTTCGAATGTTGGTACATGGATGGCACATTGTCACATTTCAGAACATCTTGAATCAGGAATGATGCTTCAGTTTACAGTTGAAAAATAATTTATGAAAAAACAGCCTAAAAATAAAATTTCAAATAAAGTGTGGATTACAGGGATACTGATTGTGATACTCGGATTATCTCTATGGAGCTACCATCACGCAAAAAGAACAGTCACAGTATTGGATAATCCTGAATTACTCCCTGGCATACAAACAGGAACTGCCCCGTGGGAAGCTGAAACTGTAAACCTCCGTGCTCGCTTAAATGCAGTTCATTTACCAGCACTTTCTTCAGAAGGGTCTGCTCTACATTTACATCAACATCTTGATATTTTTGTAAATGGTAAATTAATACCTGTGCCATCAAGTATTGGAGTTAATCAGTCGGTCGGTTTTATCTCTGACATTCATACTCATGACAAAACAGGAGTTATTCATGTTGAGTCACCGAGAATTCAAACATTTACATTGGGTCAGTTCTTTGATATTTGGGGAGTACAGTTTACTCAAAAATCAATTGGGGGATATGTGGTTACAGAAGATAACTTATTAAAAGTTTTTGTTAATGGTAAACAATACATAGGTGACCCAAGACAGCTTCCGCTTGAGACACATCAAGAAATTGTCATTACTTACGGAACAGAGAAAGAATCTCCAAGTACTATTCCAAGTTCATATCAATTTACTGCAGGATTATAAATTATAAACATAACCAAAATATTATGAAAAATTACACATTACATGTTTCTGGAACTCATTGTGCGTCATGCAAAATATTAATTGAGGATATTCTTGGTAATCAAGATATGGTCAAAGGTGTTCATGTAAATCTAAAAAAAGAAATTGTTCATATTGATACTGATAGCAATAGTAGCCCAGAAGAGTTAGCCTCACTGCTTACTGAAAAGATTAAATCACACGGCTACACTCTTTCTGTTGATAAGATTATTAAAGAAAAACAGTCTGATGACATTATTTGGAAAGCAATACCAATTGGCTTAGTGTTCTTGGTATTATTCTTTATTCTTCAAAAATCAGGTATTTTAAATCTTGGTATCGGTGGCAAAACTACACCCGCAACAAGTTTTATTATTGGACTCATAGCTTCAGTCTCAAGTTGCCTTGCAATCGTAGGAGGACTTGTTCTGTCACTTTCAGCTAAGGTTATGCAAGATGATGGTAAGTCTGCAAAAAAACCATTTATCCTATTTCACCTAGGTAGAGTGCTTGGATTTGCTTTACTTGGAGGATTGCTTGGTCTTATTGGTAAAGCAATTGGAATAAACTTTATGTTCTCCGCAATACTTGGACTAATTGCTTCAACAGTAATGATTCTCCTCGGTTTAAATCTTGTTGGAGTTTTCAAAAAGAGCAAATTAACACTACCAAGTAATTTATTTGCGTATTTTAGAAAAGTAGAACACGCGACTATTGCGCCGATCCTTATTGGTATAGGTACATTCTTCCTTCCATGTGGATTTACTCAATCAATGCAAGTCGCCGCACTTTCAAGTGGGTCATTTATTTCTGGCATGGGATTAATGCTTGCATTCGCCCTCGGTACACTTCCAATGCTCGCACTATTGTCTTTTAGTTCAGTATCATTTGCTCATTCAAAACACGCTCCATTGTTCTTTAAATCAGCAGGTGTCGTAGTGATCGGCCTTGGAATCTTTGCTTTACTTGCTGGTCTTGCAGGTATCGGTATTATTAGCCCTTTGTTTAATATATAATTATCATATGAATAAAACTGTCTCAATCATTATTATTAGCGCACTTCTTATAGGTATAGGAATCGTTGTTTTGGGTGGATCTTCAAAGGGGGGCTCAGAAACTGCTACAGGAGTCCAAAACAGCGAAATAAGAGATGGTATACAATACATAACCATAGATGCTAAAGCAGGATACTCTCCAAAGGTTTCTACCGCAAAAGCAGGTATCCCTACAAAACTAATAGTGAAAACTAATGGTACTTACGACTGCTCTGCTTCTTTGGTTATTAAATCATTAAACTATCAAAAAATTCTTTCTCAGACAGGAGAAGAAACTATAGATATTGGTACACCTGTAGCAGGAACTCCATTGAGAGGGGTTTGTGGTATGGGGATGTATAATTTCCTCATTAACTTCAGTTAAACGCAACAACAAAAAGAGCAACAAATTATGTTGCTCTTTTTGTTGTTATCTTGCGCGCAAAGTTCTAGCGTCTCAAATGGGTTGATTTTAAACCTATTAAAAATACTTAAAAACTAAGCATCTCGTGCTATCACGATTTGGCGGAGACGGGAGGATTCGAACCTCCGATCCGGTTTCCCAGATGCCGGTTTTCGAAACCGGTGCCTTCAACCACTCAGCCACGTCTCCATTTCATTCCAACAAGGCTGAGTGCTTGTCCACCTCACTTCGCTCGGATGAAAACCTCCACAGGAGCTTTTCATCCACTCAGCCACGTCTCCATTTCATTCCGACAAGGCTGAGTGCTTGTCCACCTCACTTCGCTCGGATGAAAACCTCCACAGGAGCTTTTCAACCACTCAGCCACGTCTCCATCTCGGTCTTCTATGGAAGTAGGTGTATTTTGCCATTTTTTCAAAAAAATGCTATATTTCTGCTCGTCGGCCTTATCGTCTAGCCTGGTTAGGACGTCACCCTTTCACGGTGAAAACTCGGGTTCGAATCCCGATAAGGTCACAACACAAAACAAAAATGCCCCAACCGGGCGTTTTTGTTTTATGTCTGAGTGACCGAAATAGCAGACAAACTGTTTTGTCTGCGTCGGGATTCGAATGACGGAGCATGTTTGTGAAAGCTTTCAAAAACAGCGAGTCAGGGCCTAACCCGAGGCGAGCGACGGCGAGCCGAGAGGTGAATCCCGATAAGGTCACATAATATGAGTGAGGTTTTAAAAACACGCACTAGAGGGCATGTTTTTGCTTTAGCGTGGTCCATGTATACTATGTTTATATGGGTTTTGAACAAAAAAAAGATCTTAGTTCACAGGAAGATGGTCCAAACACAGAGGGGTTTGAAGGAGTCGTTTTTGAGCACCTTATAGAGGGTTCAAAAATTATTGGCTCAGGAAAAGATGGAGTTGTGTTTCGTCTTTTTCCGGAAGAAATGGATCCTCCTGAAGTTGAAACACTTGTACATTCGGGAATGTTATCTGAAAACGATATAGATTCCCATGCTGTGAAAATATTAAAAATATACCAGCGTGGTAAGGCTCGAGAGGAATATGATTTACATGCTCGCGCGTTTGCCGTTCTTCAAGAGGCGGGAGGATATGATGCGGGGCTATGTTGTGTACCTACTATTTCGTCCACTACACATCAAAACCTCACAGAACGCGCTCAACAACTTTTAAATAGTTATGATGCAAAGTTGGGGCGGGAAGCGGAACTTTTGTTAATGGAATATGTTGATGGTAAAGACCTTGGAACGGTTATGTATGAGCACGTACTCAAGCATGATGGATTGGATGAGGTCGATTACGGAGATATGACATTTGATGAAAAAGAGGCAGAGGTGGGGCGCATTCTTGGGTTTGAGCGCCCGAATCTTGAGGGAAAGACTCCGGAAGAAGAACAATCTGCTCGTTCAATTACGTTTGCTCGGAATGAACAAAAACTTATAAAACATCTTCGACAATCTGGTTTTGTGTTATCTCCAGAAGTCCTTACTCGTATTGAAAATACATTGGCTGTGTTACATAAAAAAGGTTTTTACCACAATGATTTACATAAGCGAAACGTTATGATTGGAACAGATGGGAGAGTATTTCTTATTGACTTTGGTCGTTCAGGGGGTCATCCCGAAGAGGGTGGTTTAGATGATACCGCTGGTATTCGTATGTGGAAGCCACTTACCATGAACGAACACGCTGAAGTGGAACAGAAACGCCTACAAGACAAAAGACAGTGGAATGGTGTATATGGTCAAATGGTGAAAAGTCAGAAGTACGTAGAGGAAATGAAAAAATTACAAAATGATGTTGCACAACACGGAGTATCGGAACTCGAAAAAAGAGTAGCTCTTACGATGGGTGGTGGAAATAAGTTTGAATACTTTCTTGTTATGTTAAAAGCGCTTTTTGGGAATACAACTACAGAGGAGTATGTGCAATATTTCATTACCTCACTGATGTCATCTGAAACAATACTACATACTCCAGAAAGAAAATTGGTACAACGTTTTTTTGAGAGTGGTTTTTGGAACGAAACTACAACATAGTGCTAATCGAGTGTGTATTAAAACGCTCCACAGGTGCTTGTTGCGGTGGAGCCGTCTTTTTCAAGCCATGTAAATGACTCATCAGTGGTATATGACATGTTTGGTGGAGTTATGGTGAGTGTGACGAGGGCTCCACACCGAACAGTGCTTTTCCAATATTGATCAAAAATAAAATTACCGAGCGAATAGTAAATTGTTTTACCTTTATATAGTTCCTTATTTTGAATAACATGTGGGTGTGAACCAATAACCGTGTCAGCTCCGGCATCAATAAAGCGATGGGCGAGTTGCTGTTGGAATGCGTTAGCTGTTGTTTCATATTCGGACCCCCAATGAGTGTACACAACAACAAAATCAACAGTACGTGATAGGTTTTCTATACTTTGAACCAACTCCTCTTCGTTAAAAGGGAAGAACTCATTAAAAGCAACAAATCCCACAGATATTCCGTTGATATCCTGTGTGAGTATGCTATTGGTGTATGGTTCTCCAAAATATTTTAAATCTGCTTCCTGTAGATATTTTTTTGTTTGCTCCAAACCGTCGGTACCAAAATTAAGAATGTGATTATTCCCAAGAGAAACCGCATCAACACCAGCGTTGCTGAGTGTTTGAACAGCACTGGGTGAGAACGTGAAGACGAAATTATTTGGTTCTGCCGGCAATGTACCACTACTGTACGAAGGATATGCAGTCACAGGACCCTCAAGGTTTGCTACAACAAAATCACTCTGGTCTAAAAGGGGTGAGATATTTTTGAGTATGTTTTGGTATCCGCTGTCCGCATTCATTTCTCTAATGTAGCGGTCCAACATGATATCTCCAGCAAAGGTGAGTGTGATTGGCTCCTTATTTCTAAATAGAGAGGCAACTCCAGAGGCAATGGCGGTGGTGACAGTGCTGTGCGACGCAAAAGAAACCGCTACCACGGCCAAACCAACAAATGCGCCAATTGCAATAAACACTTTTAAAGCTTTCATATCCGCATTGTACCGTTTTTCCAAGCGTTGAAAAGGGGTTTTACTTGACGTACAATGCCTGTATTCGCGCCCTTAGCTCAGGGGTAGAGCGTTACATTGACATTGTAAAGGCCGTAGGTCCGATTCCTACAGGGCGCACCACGTTTCGTTTACTCTTTTGTAGGGCTAGTGTAGTATTGCTACAGATATACCCTAAGGAGGTAGTAATGAATACAGTGGCACTTACTGTAGAAGAGCTTCAGAGACGAGGGGAAGAATTGTACAATAGTCGTCCCCAGTTTCCATTCTGGCTTCTGTGCAAGCTAATTTATCATACTATTCGTGGTCGAAACTCAAGGTTTGTTCTTCTGTGTCCTCCGTATACCATCAACCCCCAGTAATGCTGGGGGTTGTTCTTTTATGCACTTATTTTCCCGTCTTCAGATAGAGATATAAATCTTCTATTGCGCGAACCGCATCGCCCGCAGCGATGTTGTTTTGGTGGTATTTGATGTTTGAACAATCTCCTGCGGCCCAGATACCAAGTGCCGATGTTCGTTGTGTCCAAGGATCAATTTTTATACGTTTGTAGTCGTCCACATCAACAAGAGAACCAACAAAGGAGGTGCTTGGCATGAGGCCTATTTCAACAAAAATACCTGTGACAGGAAGCTCATGCTTTTCGTGTGTTGTTGTGTCCTCGTATACTATTCCTGTAACGAATTTCTCTCCCTTCACCTCAACAACTTCAGTGTTCAGAATTCCTATGACGTTTGGATGTGCGAGTACTTTTGCAACAGTTACTTCGTCCGCTTTGTAGCGGTCTCCGTGTTGTAAGATGGTGACACTTTTACAGTAGGTGAGCAGTTGTGCGGCACTTTCAAATCCTGCATTTCCTCCGCCAACTACGGCGACATCTTGTCCAGAAAAGAGTGGGCCATCACATGATGCGCAGTAGGTGAGTCCTTTGTTTTCAAATGTGTCAGCACCAGGCACAGTAAGTTTGCGTCGTGTGGAACCGCTTGTAATCAACACGGAGCGTCCTGTGAATGTCTCTTTGTCTGTGATGACGGTAAATACACCTTCTTTGTGTTCAACACTTTGTACCCACACACCTTCGCGTACGGTTACAAAGTCAGAGTGTTGCGCGACATGATTCTTAAAAGATGCTGCAAGATCAGCTCCTGAAATGGAAGGTGTACCTATCCAGTTTTGGATATCTTCTGAGACAATACTTTGTCCACCGAATTCTTTACAGAGTAGAAGTGTTTTAAGTTGTTTGCGGGCTGCATAGACAGCGGCAGCTGCTCCGCCAGGTCCTGCTCCGATGATGATTACGTCGTACGCCATAGTTTATTAGGTTATAGGTTGCTAGCTTATAGCTTCACTGGGAAGCGGGTTTGTTTAACCGCCGTATTATAACATTGAGCATGCACATTGCCTCATTCAACAACGAATTCACCTCAGTATATTTTTCATTTGGTATAGTTGTGACCTTTTGAGCAATAGAGAGTTGGGTTTCAAGTTCTGCTCCAGACGCATACGCTATTCGTAAAAACTGAAGAAAATCTTTTCGTGTTCCGCGATAACGACCCTCGGCAATGTTTGAGGCAATAGAAACAGCCGAACGCCGTATTTGAGACGTTAGACTGTATAGTTCGTTTCGTGGAAAAGTATTGGTCAGTGCGTATGTTGCAACGGCAAGTGAGATTGCTTTTTGCCACACGACTAAATCCTTATACGAATGGAGTGGTTCCATGTATATAAGATACTCCGTCTGTGTTCAAATAAATCTAAATTACAGGCTAACAAGCTACTGAAGCTAGTAAGCTAACAAAGCTATAAGCTAGTTTCTATTTTTTGCGTCGCAAGAATGCGGGAATAGCACCCCAATCATCTTCTTCGTCTATTTCTGCTTTTGGTTTGAGGTCGTTTTTTTCAATAACTGCTTTTGGTTCCTCAACAAAAACTTCCTCCTTGAGTTCTTCAATCTCGTTTTTCTTTTCTTTACTCTTCAATTCTACAGGGGTTGTTTTTGTGAATGAGTTAAAAATACTACCCGATTCCTCCTTTTCTTTTCGTACAGCTCCTGTGAACAGAGATGGCGATACGCCGTTACCTTCAGGGAAACCAGATGCAATGACAGTGACTTTGATCTCGTTTTTCTTGAGACGCTCATCTTTAACGGCACCAAAGATAATTTTTGCTTCCTTATCAACATTTTCGGTAATAACCTTTGCTGCATCATGTACTTCCATCATAGTGAGGTCATCACTACCGGCAATCGTAAAGAGCACGCCCTTTGCCCCAGTAACTGATACATCGAGAAGAGGAGAATTGATAGCTTGTTGAGCGGCTTCAACTGCACGACGTTCACCTGTGCCGAGCCCAATTCCCATGAGGGCTGAACCAGTGTTTTGTAAGACGGCGCGAATATCGGCGAAGTCCAAGTTCACAATACCTGGCATCGTGATAAGGTCGGCAATACCTTCAACCGCCTGACGCAACACCTCGTCACACATAGAGAATGCATTTTTGAGTGTCGTGTCTTTTTGAATAACATTAAAGAGACGATCGTTTGGAATCACGATAATTGAGTCAACTTCTTTCTTGAGCTCTTCAATTGCTTGCTGAGCGATACGTTGACGTTGCAATCCTTCAAAACTGAATGGTTTGGTCACAACACCAATAACAAGCGCTCCGAGTTCGCGGGCTACTTGTGCAACAACAGGAGATGCTCCTGAACCAGTTCCACCTCCAAGTCCTCCGGCAACAAACACCATGTCTGCGCCTTTGAGTGCCTCTTGTATTTCTTCTTTTGTTTCTTCTGCGGCACGTCGTCCAACACTTGGATCCATTCCTGCACCGAGTCCTTTTGTGAGATTTTTTCCAATGTGGATTTTTTTCTTTGCGTTGCTGTGGTGAAGGTCTTGCGCGTCTGTGTTGATAGAGATGAATTCAACACCACGAACTTTTTCGTTAATCATGTGGTTAACAGCATTGAGACCCGATCCGCCGACACCGACGACTTTGATTCGAGCGAATGCTTCCACGACTGGTTCAATTTTGGTAGCCATAAATATTAAGAAAGAAACTGGCCTGAGATTGTCTCTGCGGGCCTATTACTACCCCTGTAATATAGCCATCGTATCAGATAGAATCGTCCTTGGCTATATGCACTTCGAGGTGAAAAATAGTTGACGAATGTTGTATATATTCTCTAATTGCAACACCTCGAGTTGATTAGGGAAGAAATTTTTTGATGAGCTCACCAATTCGAGATCCGCTATTTTTTAGGAGCTTAAAGTTCTGTCCTGCGAGTGAGGAGTGAGAACGTTTTGTTATATCTGGAGAAAGTCCAAAGATGGAAAGGCCATATGCAACCGTCCACGAGGGGTCATATACTTGCCCGTGTGCGGTGCTGTTTGTTTCAATGGTTCCGAGTCGCGAGGGAAGTCCGAGAACATTTTTTGCGATGTCGGCAATTGATGGAATTTGAGCACCACCTCCCGCGAGTACAATACCTGCAGGGAGTAAACCGTCTTTTCCCATTTTTTTCAAATGTGTTTGTACTAAATCAAAAATATCTTTAAGACGCGCGTTTACAATTTCATCAATTTTTTTCTTTGGGTATTGTACAGACATGCCCGTTCCCATCTTCACGCGCTCAGCCTCTTCAATGGAGATGCGTAATCCGAGTGCAATGTCGTTCGTAATGTCGTTACCACCTCGAGGAAATACTTTGAGTGAAAGAGGGGTGTCGTTTTCATACACAACGAGAGATACTGTTTCTGAGCCAATATCAACGAGTACCACTCCAGCAATTCGTTGTGCTTTGGTGAGTGTGGCGATAGCTGATGCAACCGGTGACGCGACGAACTCACGAACTTCAACACCTGCACTTTCAACAGCTTCGATTATATCGGACAAGTGTTGCTCTAAGATGGTTATGAAGAGCGTCTTTACTTCGAGTTTCAAACCGCGCATACCAACAACACGACCGAGTGCTTCTTTGCCATCGATTTTGTATGACAGGGGAATAGTTTCAATTATTTTTCGATTCATTCGTGCAACCTCAGGAAGCATTTCTTGACTTGCTGAAAGTACCCGCGAAACATCAAGATCGGTGATTTCTGAATCAGCACGGGCAATGCTTGTTGAACCGACTGTGGTGAATGATTCGAGGCCTGTTCCACCAACTGACAAAATAACATTTTGAATTTGTACACGCGCTGCGCGCTGGGCTTGAGAGAGTGCCCGGGCAACACTTTTGGTCACCTGTTCTTGGTCGACGACGTATCCGTGACGTAATCCTGATGATTCTGAAAACCCTATACCAATAACACGACGTAGCGGACCACGATCTGTTTTTACATATTCTGAAACAACGACGCGAACAGTCGTTGTCCCAATAGCAAGACCTGTGGAAATAGTTCTACTCATAATTCTCTGTACACATAGTATATCCCGTTGTGTACACTCAAGACAAGTTAATAGTGGAAAATACACACATGTGGCGCGCGTGTAAAAACATAAAACCGAAACTATAGTAGTTTCGGTTGAGATGAAGACGTTAGAAATATTTTTTCATGTACTGCTGTTCAAGATGCTCCATGGTAGGACTATGATCGTATCCTTTGAGGTGCAGAAGTCCGTGTATAAACAAAAAATGGACGTGCTCTAGAATGGTAGATTCAAAACGGGCCGCTTCTCTTCGAGCACAAGGAATGTTGATATAGAGCTCTCCAGAGGTTTTTGAAAGGGGAAATGCGAGAACATTCGTGCTTTTGTGCTTATCTCGGTATGTTGTATTGAGTCGTTTTGAAAAAGTGTCCCCAATAAAAACAATTGTTAGTTCATAGGATAATCCAAGGACGTCTTCCGCAACACGGGCAAAAACACGACCCTCTTTCTGTATTGAAAGAGGGGCGGTGCTTTTAAGTGTTGTCGTACAGTGCGTTGCCATGGTGCCTGTTACGCGTGGTCAACGTGACCAAGTTTGAAAAGTCGTTCACGTTCAACCTTCTTCTCGATGGCACGAAGACGGTTCTTTTTTGTAACGTAACTTGAAAGATCCCGTTTGTGGTATCGAATAGTGCGAAGCTTGCGGAGTCCTCCCCACTCGTTCACTTTTTGACGGAAACGACGAAGCAGGCTCATGTTGTTTTCGCGCTCTGTTTTGACGATGTTTACATTTGCTTTCATGAGAGAGCATTCTACCATGCTAAAAAAAGCTGCGCAAGGAGCTTTTACGCTCGGCGGACGCGGTCCTTGAGGTAGAGAGAGAGCTGTGCGAGAGGAACTGTTTCTTGTTGGTTGGTCATAATGTGGCGTACCAGTGCGGTTCCCTCGCATACTTCTCGTTGGCCAATAATGACCACAAAGGGAACTCCTAGTTCTCGGGCCTCGTCCATCTGTTCGCAGACGCTATTTTTGTGGAGTGTTGTCGTGACACGAATGTGTGCCCTGCGAAGATCTTCTCCAACAATCAACGTGCGGATTTTTGCCTGTAATCCAACCTGAATGAGATACACTGACGCCTCGCGCGGTGCGCGTTTGAGAAGGGTTATTTTTTCATGGGGTGATTCGGTGTTAAAAAAGAATGTTGCCTGTAGTGCGGGAATACTTTTACGCATGCCAAGTTTTTTTGCGAGGTGATCGTATCGTTCTCCGAAGACAAGAGGTGTGTCTATTGGTGAGTCATTAAATGCATCTGAAAAAGAAAAAATAGTCCGTGAAGAGTAATGTTCGGAACCAACGTGTGTTGGGTCAACGGTATATGCAATACCGAGTGATTCTAGATATTCAAGTACTTCTTTAAAGTGTCGTCGGCTTGGTTCAGATAAATAATTGAGTGACTGTGGTGCGTCTGCGCGTACATCTATGCATTTTGGATGAGAGCAGCGCATTGGTGCAAACGTATTTTCTTTAAATGCTTCTCGACAGGGTGTTTCAAGATCACCAAGACGTGGTCTGAAGTAGTTGGCGAGTGCTTGGGTAAAGAGTGCAACTGATTCTCGCGCGCCAATACTGTTGATTGATGCAGTAATATTTTTGTGACCGTACTCAGCAAGAATTGACTGTGCTGTTTGAAAGAGTAATCCTTCGGCTGAACTTTCTCGGTCACCAATAATCTCAAGACGCAACTCGATATCTTTTTTGTAGGGCACTTTACGGGTGTGTGCACGTCGAACCGTTCCTCCGCGGTGTACTTCGTCAGTAATAAATGAACGTAGCGCGGCAACGTGTTGGGCTGGACAGTGGTGCCTCTTTTCATGTGCGCGGTCTTCTTTTTCGATAGTCAGTGGGCTGGTGAGCCTGAACCCGTAAAAATCAGCAACATCAATTGCTTTTTTTAAATTGCCTGTATATCCATACCACAATGGTTTACTTGATGCAGTGTCCCGTTGTTGTTGATATGTGTGTGACATGGTTACTGTGTTGAAGTGGTTGTCGTGTTGGTTTCAAGATAGGTGTGTGAGCCAGGGAAGAGAGATGTGCGTTTGATAGGGAGGAGGCGAACAAGCGCACGACCTGTAATAAATTCTTTTTTAAGTGGTCCCCAAATGCGCGAATCGGAACTTGCGGGACGATTATCTCCCATGACAAAGTATTCATCTTTTCCGAGAACAATATCCACATTGCCAAATGTTTGATGTGAGAGAAACGCTTCGTCTAAACGAAGCACCTCTGGATTTTTAGTACTTGTTACAGCGATAGTATTTCCAGTAATGGTAAGGTGTTCTCCTGGAAGTCCGATGATGCGCTTAATAAAATATTTTGATGTGTCCAACGGATACTTAAAGATGACAACATCTCCGCGTTGTGGGTCTTCAAATCGGTATGATATTTCATCAACAATGAGGTACTCACCATTTTTAAATGTTGGATCCATGGATGAACCGCTCACAATGAATGGTTGAGCAATAAAAATTCGAATAGGAAGCACAACAAAAACGGCAATAAACACAAAACGAATAATTTCTGATGAAAAACTACGTGCAATCCAAGAGTGCGCGCTCGTTTCATTTTTTTCAGGAGAATTTTTTTCCGAAGTAATATTTTTTTCGTTTGGATCTAGCATTTCGAGACAATTGTATACGCGTGTTCTCCTTGACGCAAGATTTTGTTTCGTGTTGTGGCGTATCTTTTCTTTTTTCTTTAAAAAAGTTGACTGTCTGAAGGTAACAATCTACCATGGTATGTGTATGAAATATCTTATTGTTGGTTTAGGTAACCCCGGAGATGAGTACGAACACACGCGACATAATGTTGGACGTGATGTTGTGACGGCGTTTGCAGAAAAAATGGATTTTAATGCGTTTGAAAAAGAATCAAAAGCCACCGCATTGATTGCAAAAGGAAAAATAACATCCAACATTGTTGAGTGTGTGCTTCCAGAAACGTTTATGAATAAATCAGGCCTCGCCGTGGCGTATATGGCGAAGGTTCGTAAAATACGACCTGAGTATGTGGTTGTTGTGCACGATGATTTAGATATTCCGCTAGGATCATTCAAGATTTCATTCGATAGGGGATCGGGAGGACACCGTGGTATTGATTCGGTTATGAAACAATTAAAGACACGCGCGTTTATTCGTATTCGCGTTGGGGTAACTCCGACAACACCGACAGGAAAATTGCGTAAACCGCAGGGTGAGGAAAAAGTAATAAAATTTATTTTAGGAAAAGTGGTGAAAGATGACGCACTCGCGCTCAAGAAAGTAACAAAAAAAATAATAGAAGCGTTGGAGAGTATTGTGCTTGAAGGACGTGCACATGCGATGAATGTGTACAACTAAATTGTTGCATGAAGTTTTTTTGTGGCGTACAGTCATTTTTAGATTATGTTCATGTGCGCGTTTACAACTCATGGGAGGGTTGGGTGTGAGTGATACGCAAGAACTTTGTTTTCATAACGGAGATAAACAGTTTACTCCAGTCTCTATGGAAGATGGTCAATGGGGAATGATTTGGATTGAGTGTGCCATATGTAAGGCTTTTCTTGTGGCCCGCGCTGTTCCATTCAATCCCTGTGAACACCCTGGGGGTATGGACAAAGCGCTAATTTTTTTGGGGTGTGTTCAAGAACCGTTCCTTGTATAGGTGCGACAAAACAAAACGCCATCTCGGATGAGATGGCGTTCGTTCTTTGTACTACTAATTATTTTGCATTTGCTCCTGTGTAGGAGAGTGTCATACGTTGATCTTTTGGATCAAAAAGATTGATTTTGAACGCGTATGATTTACCAAGCTCTAATGTTTCGCGTAGTTTTTCGATTGATTCAAACTCTGAAACGTGGACCAAACCAGCAACACCTTCTTCGATAGATGCGAGTGCACCGTGTTTGTTGTACTTAATGATGACAGCTTGAACAATGTCATCTTTTGCAAATTTCTTTGCGGCCGCCCCCCACGGATTTTCTTTGAGTGCTTTGACTGAAAGGGAAATTTTTCCATCCTTCACTTCAATAATACGTGCGCGAACTTTTTCTCCGACAGTAAATATTTTTCGTGGGTTATCAACGAGACCCCAATCGAGTTCAGAAATGTGTGCAAGACCTTCAAGTCCATCTTCAACTTTTATAAAGACTCCGAAGTCAACAATGCCTGTAATTTCACCTTCAACATCGTCGCCAACGGCATACTTAGAAACAAGTACTTGTTTTTCTTTTTGGTCAGTGCCTTTTTCTGAGAAGATAAGTTTTCCTTCTTTTGGATCTGCGGTAATAAGTGTTACTTGGAGTGTTTGACCAACAAGTTTTTGCAATTCATCAAAGATGCGGTCCTTATCGCCACCTTCAACACGAGGGTAGTTGTCTGTTGAGAGTTGTGATGCAGGGAGAAATCCAGCAATTCCTTGCCATTCAAGAATAAGACCACCTTTGTTTGCTTCCTTAATAGGAAGCACAAATGAAATTTTTTCTCGGACAGCCTTTTCTGCCTCGCTCCAGATGAGTGCTTGACGCGCCTCGCGGAGAGATAATTCAAAATACCCGTCAGCGTTGTTAATATCAACAACGGTTGCGGTTACTTCATTTCCAATTGAAATGTTTTTGATAATGTCTCGTGCGTTATTGAATTCGCGTCCGAAAATAATTCCAGTACCAAATGGTGCAATATCGACAAAGACAGATGATTTGTGCAATGCGATAACGTGTCCTTCAACAATATCTCCCACGACTGGTGGGTTTTTTGTCTGAATGAGAAATTCATTCATCATGTGGTCTGCCTTCTTGTCTTTAACATCCCCATCATCTGGTGATGTGTGCGTGCGTGTTGTCATAATATGTCTAATGTTGTGCAACGTCTTAGTGTGGAATTACGTGTACGTAATTCACTTCCATGTGTCGTTGCAAACAAAAAAGGGGAGTAAGCCCCATGGTGACCCGTCATGCGACGGCATTCCTCATATTAGGCTTGTTTAATAATAAATACCTCTATCCCCCTGATAAAGGTTTGAGTATTCTATCACTGAAAAACGCTTTAGGCAATTAGCCCCTTTTCTTTTGGGAGTACGATATAAAGAATAATGAATGTAAGTAGTGTAAGTTGGATTGAAGGCGTGAGACCGACATGTATGAACGGAAGAAGGGGCATAGCTTTTGTATATGCCCAGCGTCCTGTGTTGAGTGCATATAGTTCAAGTGCGATTGCAAACATAAATGCAACAAGTGTTGGAAGTACGAGCCTCCATTTTAATCGTGAGAAAAAAAGAGAGGGAAGTGCGATGAGTGTGATGAAGGTTGCGTCAAAAAGTGCTGCGTGCAAAAGAATGGAGTCTGTTATGGCTCCACCTTGATAGTGCACATACAACACAGAGTGTGCGTATTCCCACATAAGGTTGAGAAAAAAGGCGAGGAGGAAAATAAGAGGAAAGCGAGCGAGGTGTCTCATGTTCATAGTATATGTTCAAAATATTTTTTATTAAGAGACACCGTAGGGTATACAATACCACCACAGAAGTTGCTCTGTGGTGGTCACAAGATGGCATTACGCCGTAGACGAAACCCTCTCCGTTGAAGATTTCTCTGAACCTGAGAGATTTCTTCGTGAGGAAGAACCATCATAACGGGGAACCGCACTTCTTGAGTGGTGAAAAGATCAAGTTCCATCGCGACGGTTATTTTTCCAGAGAGTGTTCCGAGTATGCTCGGCGCGAAGTTAAGTACTCGGAATCCTGCAATTGGATGTTCACCAAAAATTGGTGCAAACGTTTTGCACGGCAGGTCAATGGTTTCCATTCCAAGGTGTCCGAGGATACTTTTTTTCGAAAGAGGTCTCGTTTCTCGCCAGTCCTTCACAACGGAGAAATCGACCAAGAGGCACCATAACGTGTGTTCCGCAAGGAAACGTTGGACAGCCACTTCTTCTGAGTGTGCTGCAAGCTCTGTTTGTCGTTTACCATCGCGTGTTTGCCGACGATTTTCATACGAAAACAAAGCGTACCAGATTCGCCTAAATGGGAAACTGTTTAATCTTGCGTACTTTTCGATTTGGTCCACAGAGAGTCGGAATCCATATGGGCTACGAAACCCCGAGGCTTTCACTTCGATTGATGTTTCTGACCGCCACAGACAGACGTCTCCGTTTGTGTCTTGTGTCAGATTTCCACCAAATATGTTATGCGCGAGTCGTTCGTAAAAGTTGCCGACTATGGTTTGTTTGTGTCCGAGAACAAAGGTCTCACCTGTGTCGCTCATACACACCTCTCTTTCTTAATTATTCTTTGGTAAGTGTATCAGAAAAAATTTAAAAGAGGTATTGGCATAGGATAGAAAAATGCGTATACTGTTACCCAGGTGTACATTATTGTACACCGCACATTCCTCGGTAAGTCCGGCTAACGCCGGCCTTCCTCCGACGGCGCTCGGATAACATGAAAGCAAGCTTTCGTGTTACTCCTCGTTTGTTGTAGTAGCTCATGACATGAGCCTCGAGGAAAGAATACATGTAGCAATATTCCTCGGTAGCTCAGCGGTAGAGCGGCGCCCTGTTAAGGCGATGGTCGTAGGTTCGATCCCTACCCGAGGAGCAAATGGTATTACATGGGATTTCTTGGGATAATAGAAATACCATGATGTCGAAAAAAAACCAAGTGACTTCAATAAACGATTCGATATCGTTGGATGTTTTATTGAACATGACGGAAATTTTTTACTCTTGTGCCGGCACCCTCACAAAGCAAGCGGTTGCAAATGGGGTCTTCCTGCCGGCAAAATGGATATAGGCGAAAATACTCTACAAGCAGTACTTCGTGAGACGCAGGAAGAAACTGGACTGGCACTTCCTGGTGAATCGGTTGAGTATTACGATTCGTTGTACGTTCGAGACGGTGATTTTGATATTGAATGGCACATGTTTGCAACAAAACTAAACGACCGACCGACTGTAACGATCAGCCCACATGAACATTCGGACTATCGTTGGGTGACACCCGAGGAAGCATTAGAAATGGACCTCATACACGACCTGGCAGAATCAATCAGATTGTTCTACCAGAGATAGGATTTATACAGCTACAAAGACCCCATTCGCCGTAAAGAAGGTTCGAGGGTTGGAAGTCCCTTCTACTGGGGCTATACCCGCATCAGAGTCATTCGTGATGGAGAGACGGCAATCTGCTGTGGGTCAACTACAGCTACAGGTAGGGGCTCGTTTTTAAATACTCGAATATTTCAACGATGCGGACAACCAGCCCAACAACAAAGACCTACGCACTTAACCTTTAAAAGATGCCTGACCCCATTTCCCAAAAGTATTCAAAGGTATTGCTAATGATTTAAACGACCAGAGTTGATGATTCCGACTGCGCGAGACAATGTGTCATATTTTTTGTGCAGCTCAAGCAATTGTTCCGTTGTAATAGTTGTTCCAGTACCAAGAGTTTTTAGTTGAGACAAAATCAATGAGAGATCCTTTTTTGCCGCAGACCTTTCCGAACTTTCCATTGCTTCTTTTTCAGTTTGAATAGCAAGAAGAAGTTCCAAATTGTGGTTTGTTTCAAAGGTAGTGAACAACGTTTCAATGTTTTTGATTTCTGGGTTTTTGATTTCTGGCTCAGTGTCTCTCAAACGCGCACGGTACATCTCCTTGTGTGCCTTTTTTTCTTCTTCAAATAAAGTGAGCAATCTTTCAAAATGCGTTTTGCACACACCTCGTATTTTTTCGTCGCGCACTCGCCCAATGGCTTCTAGAAGTGCTTCTTTGTCAAAAAGAAGTTCGAGCTCATCTGGTTGTCCGGGCTTCGGTTCCCATGGTGCAAAGATCTCAAGGTAGTTCACATCCCCCTGTTCACTTCTAGTATAGTTACCAACATTTTCGTCAATATTAAAACCGAGCCCGATACTTTCAAGTTCTAAAGCGACCTCGGACATCTCCGTCCCCATTTCCTGGATCATTTTTTTTCCTGCTTCCTCCGAGTCGATACCGAGAAGACGTTCTTTTTGTAATAACGCGTGTCCTGGTGTGTGCGCAACACGTTCTCGGTCAAATGTTTGTTGGCCATCAATAGATTCTCCTGCCTGATATATATCTGGCACGTGTTGGGGAAGGAGTAGGTGAACTATTTTTGTTAGGTAAAAAGTACCCTTGAGTTTGTTCGGTGTGTCTTTTTTCTCTTTTCCTTTTATAACAGAAATAACCTCCTTTGTGTTTGTAGGGTTAACAAAGGTTTCTTTCTCATCTCCCACACCAAGTGGTTTTTGGCTTCCTGATTCGAATGAACCCAGTCTCATATCTTTTCATTGTATCGGAATTAGTATTTGAAGTAAAACGTTAGCCACGTTCCTGTGTGTACCAAGGTTTGTCCGAAATGATATGGAATAGCCAAAAAATAGTGCCAAAGCCCTCCTTAGATGATGGATATTCAAGAACTCTTGCCGTACAAATAGACCGCTGATTTTAGTTCTGAAGTGCCACCATTGGAAACATCTCAAAAATCTGAGAAAACTCAATATCTCTTTGTATCTGAATCCAGTTAAGGGTTCTGAACTCGTCCATTAGAGGGAGCAAGAAACAGTTAAGTCACCTCCTAGTGTCAGTAATTTGACATATATGGATTATATTTATATGATACTTACATCGTGGAATGTTTCTACGGCACGCTTCTGTGAAGCGTAATGAAAGAAGAGGAGCTTATTATGATCGCGAAGTTCGAATACTCGCCGATCTCGGCTGGCACGAAGGTGAGAACCACCCAGCCAAACATGAGGCTCCGCAAGGAGTGGAGCGACGAGGCTTGGGAAAAGCGCAAATGGGGTGTTCGAGGGACCGTGGTCATTCATCACGATTCCCACGGTCTGTGCTACGACGTTCGACACGATGACGGAACCGAGGGTTGTTATGACCCTTCGGAACTGGAAGTCGTGTAGACACGCAACCAAAGCAATTCCGAGCCGCACTGGCAACAAACTGGTGCGGCTCTTTTCTATATTAAAGTTGGTGTTCTTATGGAGTAGGGATCGAACTGTAGGTCCTAATTTTTAATGACTGCAAGGAATATAAAAGTGGTTTTTTACAAAAGATTTTTGCGATCAAAATGTGAACGCTCGGCTTCTTCAACGACACGCACCATTGTCTGTACAGCTTCAAGAGGATACTCGCCTGACGCCGTTTCGTCCGAAAGCATAACAGCGTCGGTCCCGTCCCATACTGCTTGGGCAATATCAGATACTTCAGCGCGTGTTGGGTGCGAATGCGTCACCATCGAGAAAAGCATTTGTGTTGCGGTAATACTTGCTTTGTTGTGCCAGATTGCATGTCGAATAAGATTTTTTTGTACAAAGGGAACTTGTTCGATAGGCATCTCAATTCCAAGATCTCCGCGCGCAATCATGATTGCATCTGATGCCGAAATAATTGCATCAATGTCTTTGAGTGCGAGGTGCGTTTCTATTTTTGAAATAATCTTTGCTTGTGTATGTACCACTTCACGGAGCATCTGTACGTCTTTTGCACTCTGCACAAATGAAATAGCGACATACTCAACACCTTCTTGAAGGGCAAACGCGACATCTTTGTAATCTTTGTCGGTAAGTCCTGACATGGTTAGTTTGGTGTGCGGCACATTGACGCCTTTGCGGGAAAAGAGAACTCCTTCTCGAACAACTTCGCAGGTGATTCGTCTTTCATCAATACTTCGTACCACAAGCTCCATTTCTCCGTTGGCGAGCAATATGGGATCACCAACACTAATGTCTGCGTGAAGGTAGGGTTCATCAATATGAATAATGCACTCGTCTGTTTCTTCTGCGGTTGAAAACGTGACCATTTCACCCGTGCGGAGCATACGTCCTTCTTTTGGAAGAGTTCCGACGCGTATACGAGGACCTTGAAGGTCTTGCATGACCGCTAGAGGTATGCCAAGTTCTTTACTTGCACGTTGAATGTTTCTTCGACGTTCACGATATTCGTCATACGTACAATGAGAAAAGTTCATACGGAAAATAGAAACACCTGCTTCTGCAAATGCTTTAATCATTTCAAAACTTTCTGATTTTGGACCGATGGTTGCAATTATTTTTGTACGCATAGCTTTTATTTTTATGTATAGGACCATAGATACTACACGAAAATATTAAAAAAAGAAATCTACACATAGAGAGCATATAGAATAATGTGTTGTCCTTGGTATATGCGTGTATACTGTGTATATGCAAAAGACAAAAATTCTCATTCTGTTAACTGTTTTTATTGATGTTATCGGATTGGGGATAGTAATTCCTATTTTGCCGTTTTACGTTGCAACATTCACGAATTCAGCGATTATCATGACGTCACTGTTTGCTATGTACGCACTTTTTTCATTTTTGAGTGCGCCTGTTATCGGTGCGCTTTCAGATAGAATTGGTCGTCGGCCGATGCTCATTATGAGTATTTTTAGTACGGCGATTGGGTGGTTTGTATTTGCAGGGGCAACAAATCTTATATTTTTGTTTTTGGGGCGAATTATTGATGGGGTAATGGCTGGTAATTTTCCTATCGCACAAAGTTATTTGTCTGATATCGCGCGAGATGAAAAAGAACGCACGGCAAACATGGGGCTCATTGGTGCTGTGTTTGGTATTGGTTTTATTCTCGGACCGTTTCTTGGAGGAGTGCTGGGTAGTATTGGACACACTGTTCCGTTTTGGTGTGTGGGTGCCCTTGCACTCTTCAACGGAATCCTCGCACTCTTTATCTTGCCCGAAACACATCATGTACGAAGTGCGGCACCAATAAGTATTAATCCATTTACACCACTCTCACGTGCAATTCACAACGGTGCGCTCAGAAGTAACTACCTTGCCTGGTTTCTGTTTGGTTTAGCTATTGCAAGTTACCAAGCCATTTTCTCACTCTACCTCCGAGATGTGTTTCACTTCACTGAATTAACAGGGGGTTTCATTTTTGGCGCTATAGGTATTATCATCGCGTTAAATCAAGGTGTTGCAATGAAGCATGTGTGGTTGAAATATTTTAAACGGCCCGCACTTGAGCTGGGCACGCTCGCAGTATTTGCGGTTGGATTTGTGCTGATGGGGATACCGGTCTTCTTTGTGTTTTGTGCCGCGATACTCTTGACGACCGTTGGGCAATCTATTTTGCGGGGGGTTATGACAAGTCAGGTGGTTGGCAAAACGCCACCGCTTCAGCGTGGGGAAGTGCTTGGTATTATGTCCTCCATTGCATCGCTCAGTATGGTTATTGGGCCGTTTCTCTCAGGAGCGTTGTATGAAAAAAGTAGTACACTCCCTTTTATGTTTGGTGCACTGTGCGTAGCATTTGCATTTGTTGTGTTGTACATCAAGAGGCGTGAATTGAGCGATGGTGAATTGCCTGAAGATGTCGTTTTGGAGTCGGTGGTATAGTGCGCAGTATGTATTCGTGTAACCAATATATCAATATGAAAAAAATACTCATTTGGATTTGTATAATGGTTGTTGTACTTGGATTTTGTATCGTTGGTGCGGGAATATATAGATTTAATTTTACAAATGACGACATCTATCTTCAGAATGGTGGACAAATAAACTCAAAAGATGGAACATATGCGATAGAGGGGCACACAATTACGCTTCACAACGGTATATCTGAAGTGGAGGTTGCTCCAGGTTCAGTATCAAAAAGTATCACGCGATATTTTGGTAACGATGTTGTTGGTGAT
This sequence comes from Candidatus Campbellbacteria bacterium, assembly GCA_016699465.1. NCBI lineage: Bacteria > Candidatus Campbelliibacteriota > Candidatus Campbelliibacteriota bacterium. The sequence continues at coordinate 84,149 of CP064977.1, forward strand.
TTTAACGGTGATGGAAAAAATGATACAGCGTTTCTTTTGACACAAGAAACTGGCGGAAGTGGCACATTTTTTTATGTTGCTGCCTTGATTGGTGACGAAGGAAAAGGAAGCGGAACGAATGCAGTGTTTCTCGGTGATCGTATAGCACCTCAAAGTACGGAATTTAGAAATGGAATGATTATTGTTAACTTTGCAGAACGTGCTTTGGGAGAGCCGTTTTCAGTGATACCATCTGTTGGTGTGAGTATGTATTTTAAGGTTGTTGATGGTGTACTACAGGAAGTACGCCCACATATATCAGAATCAGATGCTCGCACTATTGCCGAACGCTCATGTATTAAGGGTGGTGAGGCGTTGAGTGCCGGAATGTATAACGAAGGTACAAAGACGTGGTGGTTTGACGCAAATCTCAATGCAACACGTGAAGGATGCAATCCAGCGTGTGTGGTGGGTGAAGAAACAAAAACAGCCGAAATTAATTGGCGCTGTACAGGGTTGGTACAATAAAATCTCTATCGGTGTTTTGCTGTGGCACAACGGCAACCGTATGGTTTGATGTGTTCGTCAAAATATTCTTGCTGGTAGTCGTAGGAGAGCTCTTCTCCAATTTCAATTTTTCTTTTTGCAAAGATATACACACGCCCACGTCTAATATCTACTTCACAATTTGGTTTGCATGAGTGATTAATATAGCGTGCGGTATTTGTGCGTGAACTTCCATCAATAAACCGGCGCGAGTTTGTTTCAAACAAATATTTTCCGTTTATTGTGTCAGCGGTTTTTGCATCAACAATTCTTCCTGTGTATTCAATAATAAAACCCTTGCGCTCAATAGGTGCATCGGTGAATAATCCTAAACCACTTTTGGAACGTTTAATACGTAATGCACGACGGATAGACCTGTATTTTTTGGGTAGTGGAAACATGGTGCGACTAGTTACTCAAAGATGTCCCACATCTTCTGATCTTCGTTCCCATCAATCTTGAAGATGGCGACACCCGCAAGACCATATTCTCGAGCGAGATCCACTTTTTGTGCGATGGCCTCTGCGTCATTCCACGTTGCATAGTAGAACACTGATGGTAATCCTGTTGCGTGTGTGTACGCAAATGATTGCGCAGAAACTTTCAGTGCATCTGGGGTATCGTGTGGGATTGTTGTGTTGTAAGTAAATTGTGGTGCTGTTGTGATAGGGAAGAACGTAAAACTCAATTCTCCGGCGTTTCCGCGTATTGGTGTAACCTTGTACTGTTTTGCTGTTTTTATTCCGTAGGATGGATTGAATGCGCCAGTTTTTCCGTATTCTTGATATGTGTCGGAATGCACAATTACTTCGTACTCATGTCCGTACGTTGAAATGCCAAGAGATATTTTTTCTTTAGGAATACTTTGTAGTGTGAATTCTATCACCTTACGTACCCATGCTGGGTCTGATACGGGAATGTACGCTTCGCCGGAATGTGTGTTGTTGAGTGTAAGATCCGCGCGTTGTTGATCGTAGGTCATTATATTTACACGATCACAGTATGTCGCGATTGCGGTGTAGTCATTTGCATACCGCAGGTCAGTTGGAATTGTTTTGTAGAGTGATTCTGGCGGCGTGCGTGCTTCAATAGTGCATGAGAGAATTTTATTTTTTCCGAGTTTATTCTTGAGTTCTTTAAGAAATAGTCCAAATGCTTCAAACGTCTCAGCACTTTTTCCTTCATAATCGATATCAACACCATCGAACTTCTGTTTTTGCACCATTGTGGTAATGGCTTTGATGTGTTTGGTTCGTAACTCGGGAGTGCTCAACGTGGTGTAGATAGCGGATGTATTGCTCCACATTACTGTTGGAAGTATGTGTATATCTTTTTTGTGGGCGGACGAAAAAAGATTTTTCCATGCGCTTTTTTGAATTTTTCCAAGGTCAATAAGCGTACCGTCACTTTTCACTGAATAGTTGAATGGAAAGATGGTAGATAAGTCAGAGAGGTGTTTACGAGCGTCTTTGGTGCCGCTTGATACAGCCCAGTATGGAATCCATCCAGATACTTGGAGAGAGTCAGCGGCAAGAGTAAGGAGTGGTGTGGAAAAAAGAATAATAATGATGGCGCACAACCACAATGAAGTTGCACGTACAGGCTGTACGATTGTAGTAACGAGTTTCATACGAGTAGTATACCGTATGAGCCAGTGATTCGTTACATGGGATAACAAAAAAACACCCGTGCGGGTGTTTTTTTGTTATTATTTCTTGGTAGTTTTTTTTGCTGGTTTCTTTTTTGCTACTGGTTTTTTTGTAGCAACTTTCAATTCTTTTGAAATATTTTTCCAGTGACCTTTAAGTTCTGTAACAAATGCTTGTACATCTTTTGGATCAAGCTTCTGGAGTTTTTTGTAGCGCTCCGCGACTTCTTTAATTGTTGTGTGGTATCCTTTCTCGCTTATTGCAGAAGCCTGTTTAAGTTCTGCTACAACGTCCTTTTTTGCTTTTACAGACCACGCCTTAACTACAGCGCGGTTCTTTTTGGCATCCTTCGATGCATAGAAAAAGTATGTTCCAGCTGCTGCGGCTGCGAGTGCGGCGATACCTGTTCCAACGGCTACTTTGTTAGTTGTTGTTTTTTTCATGTGTGATTTTGCGAAATCATATTACGTAGCGTCGATTGTTACGTGGCTGAGATCGCGATAAACTTTGTGGTTATCAGTTAGTGTCTTTTGTTTTTTGGACATTCACTGGTTTTCTTTTAATATTTTTTTGTCTCTTGATAAATAATCCAAGAAAGTAATCAAAAATTGTTTTTATTTTTGTACCTTCTTCTTTTACCGCACCGCGCAGTTCATTGATATCACCAGCGAGTTTATCACCTTCTTTTCGCGCTATTTCAGAGAGGTGGCGTACATCTCTTAGTACGGGAATGATGTAGTACATCGATATTCCAAACGCAATAGTCAGAAGAACAACAAAAATACTTGTAATAAAGAAAAAAATATCTGCGTGGATAAGTGTTTCCATAGAGAATAGTTTAGCACATGTGCCTGAATATTTTTAAAGAGCATTTTCCACATCTGTGTATAGGTTGATGGGGAAGATTGCATGTTTTGATGGTAGTTCGTGTTTATAAGTTGTCTGTTGTCTGGTATACTGCCCACGTATCCCTCTATAAAAAACAGGGGGCATTACTACATATATGAAAAAGAACACACAACAGTCAGGTTTTCGTTCAGTAGAGCGTCTTTCACATTTTCGATGTGGAGCGTGTAATAAATGGTGGTCAATCGGTGATGCGCCACTTGGCAAAAAAGAATGGCACTGTCCGTGGTGTGGAGAGAGGCAGGTGATGGAAAGGGCTAAAAGTCCAAAATAGGTATGAAAAAACCAGACAGTGACAAAATAATAGTGAGGGGTGCCCGAACACACAATCTTAAGAATGTGACGGTTGAAATGCCACGTAACAAAATGGTTGTGTTTACTGGTTTGTCAGGTTCAGGAAAATCTTCTTTGGCGTTCGATACCATCTTTGCAGAAGGACAGCGCCGATATGTTGAGTCATTGTCTGCGTATGCGCGACAGTTCATCAGTCAAATGCCAAAGCCGGATGTGGATGAAATTGTTGGGCTTTCTCCCGCAATTTCAATTGACCAAAAATCTCGCTCAAACAATCCGCGTTCAACCGTTGCAACGATTACTGAAATTTACGATTATCTCCGTATTTTATATGCACGTATTGGTATTCCGCACTGTTTGGTGTGTGGTGAGCCAATTAAGCGGTTGACAAACGAAGAGATTCAAAACTTTATTCTTGAAAAAGTAGACGTTGCGTCTGCGAGTGTAAAAAAACGTGGACAGAAAAACCTCTCTGAAGCAATTGCCGATGCCCAAACGGGTCCTGCACTTGAAATTTTTTCACCAATTGTGCGTGGACGAAAAGGTGAGTACTACCAACAACTCTACGATTTTCTCAATCGGGGATATACCGAAGTACTTGTGGATGGTGTTCGCAAAAAACTACGAGAACAAATTATTCTTGAAAAAAATAAAAAACACGATATCGATATTCTCATTGACCGTATTCCACTCGTTGATTTCGTTGAATCACATGACACTGCACTCGAGCGTTTGCGTGAGTCGCTGGAGCGCTCGCTCCATGAAGCACAAGGACTTGTTCGTGTGGTGTTTTCAGGTATTGATGAGTTTGCTAAAAAAGGAAGCAACGATATTGGTGTATTGATGTCATCAAAGTTTTCGTGTCCAAATGACGGCTATTCGTATCCAGAAATTGAACCACGATTATTTTCTTTCAATAGTCCGTACGGCGCCTGTGCGGAGTGTAATGGACTTGGAACACAAGATTTTTTTGTGAAGGACGCATGTCTGGTGTGTAACGGAGCACGTCTTCGTCCTGAGGCACTCCATGTACGTCTTAATGGAAAAAATATCGTTGAAGCAACTGCGTTGTCTGTTGATGATGCTCATGTATTTTTCCGCGTTCTATCTCTTACTGAAAAAGAAAAAGAAATTTCAAATGTTGTTGTTCGTGAGATTATTGATCGACTTAAATTTATGCAAGATGTAGGTATTGGGTACCTTACACTTGATCGTCGCGCCAACACACTTTCAGGAGGTGAAGCACAACGTATTCGTCTTGCGTCACAACTAGGTTCGGGACTTGTGGGGGCACTCTATGTTCTTGACGAACCAACGATTGGACTCCACTCGCGTGACAACGATCGTCTCATTAAAACACTTCAAAATCTTCGCGATCTCGGTAATACGATTATTGTGGTTGAACATGACGAAGACACCATTTTCTCATCTGATTACATTGTTGATATTGGACCGGGCGCTGGGGTGCACGGAGGGAAGATTGTGGTTGCTGGTGATTTGGAAGAATTGTTAACGGCCAAAGAGCCTCCGGTAAAAGGGAAGTCGCTCACCCTTGCGTACCTGCGTGGTGAAAAATATATTCCACTTCCTGACATACGTCGTACTGCGGACAAGGGCGTTATCAAAATTCGTGGTGGAACTATTTTCAACATAAAAAATATGAATGTTGATATTCCTCTCGGAAAATTTGTTGTGGTAACAGGAGTGTCTGGTTCCGGAAAATCTTCGTTTATGTATGAGATTTTGTACAAAAATCTTCAGGCGCGTTTGGAGCGAAAGTATCGAACTGCGCAAACATTCAACTGCGGTTCTATTACGGGAACTGAATACGTGTCTCGAACAATCATGATTGATCAGTCACCGATTGGTCGCACTTCACGAAGTAATCCGGCAACGTACACGGGAGCCTTTTCACATATTCGTGACATGTTTGCAGCAACACCTGAAGCACGCGCTCGTGGTTGGAAGGCGAGTCGATTTTCATTCAACGTAAAAGGTGGCCGATGTGAAGCATGTGAAGGAAAAGGTGAAATTGCTGTTGAAATGCACTTTCTCCCAACAGTGTATGTTGAGTGTGATGTGTGTGGCGGTAAGCGTTTTATGCGCGAAACACTTGAAGTTGAGTATCGAGATAAAAATATTCACGAGGTGCTTTCGATGACTGTAGAAGAAGCACTCGCTTTTTTTAACGATATTCCTGCCATTTATGACCGACTCCACACACTTAATGAAGTTGGTCTTGGGTACTTACAACTTGGCCAATCAGCAACAACACTCTCAGGAGGAGAGTCACAGCGCGTTAAAATTTCTTCTGAACTCTATCGCACGCATGTGCAAAAAACACTCTACCTTCTTGATGAGCCGACCATCGGACTTCATTATGAGGACGTACGAAAACTTATTGAAATACTTCAGATGCTTACCACAAAAGGAAACTCGGTTATTCTCATTGAGCACAACATGGACATTGTGAAGAGTGCGGATTACATTATAGATATTGGTCCTGAAGGTGGAACAGAAGGAGGAAAAGTTGTAGCGTTCGGAACTCCAGAAGAAGTTGCTGAATCAGGCACGCACACAGGACGCTATTTGCGCAAAGTGTTACGTAAACAGGCAACACATGTATCGTCAAAAGAATAATTCTAATACTATGCAGTATGTTTGTTGTCCATTACTAGTTTCTAGTACCTAGTTGATCATATATGTCCAATTTTGATGACACTAAAGGAAAAGAGGACCTTCGTCGGAAAGCGCTTGAAGAAACGGCAAGTGCACAGCGACTTATCAAGGCACAAGAAGAAAGGCGGAAACAACAGCATGCGCAAATTGTCCAATTAGAACTTTCGCGTTTAAACCAAGAAATAAAACGTGCAGAGCAAGAACGAGCGTCACTAGTGCTCGAAGAAGATTCAATTAAACGTCAAGAGGCGGAAGAAAAAAGAACGGTTGAAAGTACCGTAACTCACCAAGCACAGGCAAAGACGGAAACGCTTGATATAAGTCGTACACAGCAAAAACTTGAAAGCGAGTTGGCCGAACTCACAAAGAAAAAAGAAACACTCACTGCAACACTCAAAAAAATGGCACAAGAGCACGTAACACGCCAGCGTGCTAAGCCGACTATTTCTCATATCCAAAAAAATGCAGGGAAAGAAGGCGAGCTAAAGCGTGAGCTTGTCAAGTTAGAAAAGGATATGGAAACACTCAAAAAAATTATTGCTGCTGATGAGGCGCGTCTGCGTGAAGAAAAGGCGACATGTACTCGTGAAGAAGCAGAAAAGAAAAAGATTGAATTGGAATTGAGTACCGTACAAAAAGATGCACACAAAGAAGAGGTGGTTGGAGGTTTATCAGCGCAGCAAGAGAAAAAAATACAACAAGAATCTGAACAGATACAAACGGTGCTCGGTGCTGTTGAAAGAAGTATTCAAGATGTTATGAGAAAATTGCGTTTATTTACAACGCGCGGACAGAAGCAAAAAAGAGATACGCAAGAAAACGAACGTACAAAGAGAATGGCTGAACAAGCGGTGCGTACTGCGGATACAAAATTGCGAGATCGTGAACGACGACTTAAACAACTGGATGCTGATATACGTACAAAAAAAGAAAAGAAAGAAAAGTTAGAGGCCGAATTACGCTAGTGGAGTGCATACAAAAAGCCAGATGTGCTATCTGGCCAGTTTTGAACACAAGAGAAGTTAAGATTCGAAGTCTAGATCGGCGCCATCACTGTCGATGTCGTGATGCCGCAGGGCAGAATCCGAGGGATGACCGTTAGCTCCTACATCAGGAAGTGGGGGTGGTGGACACGGGGTTTCGATGTCGAAAGATGAAATTCCAACAATGACGCGTGTCGGCCTTGGCACTCGGCTGTGCGGTGTATCTTCGGCACTCATATATTCTCCTTGCTCGTCGTTCGTCTACCTTATAGTATAATCCTATAATGGCGTTACATCTAAAAGATATACACACTCTCCCCGATGCTCCTGGCGTGTACCTTTTTTGTAAAGGTAAAGATATCCTCTATATTGGCAAGGCAACATCGCTTAAAAATCGTGTACGTAGCTATTTTTCCTCGGATATTATAGAAACGCGTGGCCGGCGTATCGTAAAAATGCTTGATGAAGCAACGCGTGTCCGGTTTGAAGAAACACCCTCCGTCCTTGAGGCACTCATTCTTGAGGCGGTGCTGATTAAAAAACATCAACCAAAGTATAACGCAAAAGAGAAGAGCGATACGAGTTTTAACTACGTTGTTATTACCAAAGAAGATTTTCCGCGTGTTTTTACTCTTCGTGAACGAGAACTCTCCAACATTCCACATACTACATTCCACATTCGTCATTCATTCGGCCCATTTCCTCATGGTACACAACTAAAGGAAGCATTACAGATTATTCGTAAAATATTTCCATTTCGAGGAAAAAATGATGCACCATTGGCTTCGGATCGAAGACGTGCATCTCGTTTGTACGAAGAACTCGGACTTTCTCCACGATCACAAGAAATAAGTGTGCTGGAGTATAAAAAAACAATCCGACATATTGTGCTCTTTTTTGAAGGTAAGAAAAAACAACTTCTCACTACTCTTACCAGAGAAATGAAGCAGTATGCCCGTGCCCGCAAATTTGAACAGGCTAGCGAAATAAAGAGACGTTTGTATGCCTTGCAACATATTCAAGATGTAGCGTTGATACGGCCTGAAGTTCAAAGTTCAAAGTTCAAAGCTCAAAAAAGAATAGAGGCATATGATGTGGCGCATATTTCCGAAACTGCACGTGTTGGTGTAATGACTGTTATAGAAAATGGGGAACCAAACAAAAGAGAGTATCGAACCTTTTCTATTAAAACGAAACAACAGGGAGATATTGCTGGTCTTTCTGAGATTCTTGAACGCCGTTTGCAACACATGGAGTGGCATCTACCCAAGCTTATTGTTGTGGACGGTGGTATTGCTCAAAAGAATGCAGCTGAAAAGATTTTAAAAACATTTGGCTTTCAGATTCCTATTGTTGCCGTCACTAAAAATGAACATCACAGACCTGAAAAACTTCTAGGAAATCAAAAAGATATACTAGGTAATGAAAAAGAGATTCTTCTTGTCAATAACGAGGCACACCGCTTTGCGCTTAGTCGACATAGAGCAAAAAAGAATCGAATTTTTTGATATACTAAAGACATGACCAAAATACGCGTTGGTGTTGTACGTGGTGGAGGAGGTAGTGGATACCAAAATTCTCTTGAAACAGGGAAGGTGGTGTTGAACACGCTGTCTCAGGAAAAATACGAACCCCACGATATTTTTATAGATACAAATGGCGTGTGGCACGTGGAAGGATTTCCTCTTTTGCCAGAACAAGCGGTCCGACGTTTCGATGTTATTTTTAATGCGCTTGATGGAAACAATGAAGGTGTCATTAGAACGCTCGAGCGTTTTCATATTCCATTTACCGGATCGGGCTCACTCGCGACAAGTATCGCTCAACACAAACTTCGTTCCAAAGAAATATACACACAGAACGCTCTTCGGACACCACTGCACACGATATTTGATGGTAGTGTACACAACGAAAAAGATATTCGTGAAATTTTTCGAACATTTCCGCATCCAACAACAGTGCACCCCGTTGTGTCTGGCTCGCGAAACAATGAGATTGTGTACACACTTGCTGAACTTACCGATGCTATTGCGCACGCACAGCAAAAACACGGCACGACGCTCATAGAAATGCACATTCCTGGAAAGAGAGTCTCGTGTTTGGTTACGGATGATTTTCGTGGTGAAAAACAACACACGGCTTTCCCTGTACACACGTCAGATGAAAATGCTCAGCTTTCTCGGGAAGAAAAGGAAGAAGTACAACATATGGCGCGTACCGCACACAATGCACTGGGCGCACGTCACTATTCACTCTCTGATTGCGTTGTGTCTCCGCGAGGTGTATACGTTCTTGAAACAAAAACAGCGCCGGCATTTGGCGATGATTCTGCGCTCGGGCGTTCTCTTGCTGAAGTGGGGGTTCCACTTTCACATTATTTAGATCACATCGTTTCTCTTTCTTTGAAAAAATAGAACCAAGAGGATTAAAAAACTAAGGCCCTTTTCCGTACAACGGAAAAGGGCCTGTGCTGTGTCACCGGTTATTGCTCAGGGAGCTTGATTGCTTCTCGAATCAGCCCACCTTTTATGTACCGGTACTTGAAATACCACCTCGCGTTCCCAGAGTCCACAAGTCGCTTAAAGTGTTGATACACTGTCTGGGGACTTCGGCCCGTGCACTGTACCACTGAGTCAACTGTAAGAGTTCTGTGAAACTTGAGGCGGTCGAACAGGCATCTGTCCCATCCGAGCTCCTTGAGCTCTTGTTCCCAAAGACAACGGATCTTTTTGGACATCAGCCACTCCTTTTTGTTGTGGAAATTGGTTTTATCTGAAATGTAAAATACATCTCAGATTACGTACTGTCAATCTTTTTATGTGGCGATCTTTTTTGGTCCAAAGAGGTAGTGGGCGCAGTATCCAGTCAAGATTCCTAGGACAATACCACCAAGAATATCGCTTGGGTAGTGTATGCCAGCAGTAATACGAGCGATGCCTATGAGTAGTCCTGATGCATACAACATCCATGCAAGTTTTTTATTACCAAAAAAGTACATTGCAGTTGCAAGTGAAAAAACAAACATAGTGTGACCGGACGGAAAAGAGTTTGATGTTTTATCAAACAAGTAGGGAATATTGAGTGTGTGCAGAGGTCGCGGGCTTTCGTATATGAAGCGAATGAATTCTGTAAGAAGTTCGGCACCAAGAACACTTGCAATGAGTGCTTTCGTATTTTTCCAAAATGTCAGAAGTGATCCTGTGTAAATGTCGCGATACCACACAACACCAGCAATGAGTATGATGAGAAAAACGTAATATTGTGCAAAAAAAAGTACTATTCCATCGATGAGGGGGGATGTGCCAAGAATCCCGTTAAGGGTGAATAGAATTTCTAGGTTAAGGTTCATTGGAGTTTGTTTTTGTGGTCACGAATCACTAAGTATTTTACTTCACTTCGTTCGTAAAATCCTAAGTGTTCTTGAAGCCTACCCCGGCACGATCTTTTGATCGCCCGTCTCAATGAGCACATTGACCTACTGGGTCGGCGCTCAGACCAATGGCGCGCCTGCGACTTCCATAAAATAAAAAACCTAGATTCAAGAAGGTTTTTACTTTGTGGACCCGACCGGATTCGAACCGGTGACCTCCTCATTGCAAATGAGGCGCTCTACCAACTAAGCTACGGGCCCGTATCGAGTAATTGAAGATACTGGGCATGCCTTCAGCGAAGAAAATGATATCATAAAATATCTTCAAAACAAGAAGGATGTGGAGTAGTATACCGATAGTACCCAGTAGGTACATTAGTAGATTTGTAATGTGGTTGTACTATTGTACTCAATCGTGCGTGGTTTGGGATAGATTGTTCCTCAAAATTATTTTCTCTGTCGGGCCGTAGTATACCGGTAGTACGCGTGCTTCGGGAGCACGTAGACCGAGTTCGATTCTCGGCGGCCCGACAGATGGCGTAAAAGAAGAATAAGACACCGGAAGTGTGGGGCACTTCCGTGGCTCTGAAAGAGACGTAGACCGAGTTCTGAGTCACAAATAATTTTCTGCTGAAAATTTTTGCGACCCCGTCTCGCGCCGTCGCGCTCCGACTCTTTGACTGTGCACAGTCAAAGCTCGGCATCCCGACAGAGGGTGTAAAATTAGTATTTAAAATTAAAAATATTTTTATGCCAGTATTTTTATGTTTACCGACTAAGTAAAAAAGTTATGGGACAGTACCGGAAAGATTTTCCAGATGTACATGATGGACAGAGATTATGCACCGTTTAAGTTGACCGATGAGTGGGGAGAATGTGTGCAGGTCTACCTCATGCTTACAAAGAGGGGTAGACAAAAAGGGAAAACCGAGGAAGAAATACAAGAAATGCTTAGAGAGAAAATTGCGGACGTGTTTGGGTACTTGCTTCTTTTTGCTGAACAGGAGAACATTGATCTATCTGACGCTTTGAAGAAAAATGGTTTACTCACATTAAGGAATAATACACACCAATGAAAATTGCATTTGTCACAGCAGATACCGCTCGGTTAGAACAACTTTTAGCACCATACGCGCGCGTGTGTGAAGTTGTTACTGAAAACCCTGATGTGGTTATTTTGTTTGGTGGAGATGGGACGTTGATGATTGCTGAACACCAGTATCCTGCGGTTCCAAAACTTTTTTTGAAAAATAGCAAAATTGCAAAGCTTGGTCCTAAAATTCCCAATGAAGAGATTTTGGACAAATTCTTTTCAGGAAAGTGCACAGTAACCGAGCACATGAAATTGCGTTTTTCAATCGGGGAGAGGCACGCGGAAGCGCTCAACGATATTGTGGTGCACAACGAAAACCCGCGACATGCTATTCGGTACATTCCGCGTGTGAATGGAAATGCTTTGTATGATGAAGTCATCGGTGATGGTACGGTGTGTGCAACCCCACTTGGCTCAACTGGTTACTACCGTTCAATCACTGACAGTATTTTTGAAACAGGAATTGGTCTTGCGTTCAACAATAGCACCGAGCAAACAGACCATATTGTTCTGAAAGAAGATAGCATTGTGTCTATTGAAATTACCCGCGGGCCTGCGTTTTGTTATGCGGATAATCAGGAAGAATCATATCCACTTACAATAGGCGACATTCTCACTATCCAAAAATCCTCCGAAACCGCAAAAATAATCTCGGTGTCCCAGTAAAGTGTTACAATTATGTATATATGAAAACATTCGACTACATCCTAAAAAGTTTTATGAATGCGGGCGGAGTATGTATCTACGTGTCTGGTATTGCATGGCTTGGATTTAATACTCAAGGAATTGATAATGTGGCTGGTTTTGCTCTCCCTGTTTTCATGCTTTTGCTTTTTGTTGTTTCTGCATCTATAACCGGAGGACTTGTGTTAGGAAAGCCAATTCTTTTGTATCTGGAGGGAATGAAACGTGAAGCACTCATATTGTTTTTTACAACACTTGGCTGGCTCATTGTGTTTCTCGTCGTCATTGCTTCAACACTGTTTTATTCACAAGCAACACATAATGAAACAGATCAAAAAAAGATTGATGTTTTTGATAACGCAACTACAACCGTAGAAAAAACAAATGATTCACCCGCTGTAGATTCAAATAACAATACCAAGTCACTGCCACCTCCAGAAATTCCAAAAGTAGTTAAACAATGTGTGCCAGCTGGATGTAGTAGCGTGGTATGTGTCGATGCCACTAAAGCAAGCGAGATTGTTACGGCGTGCGAATATGAACCATGGTATGCATGTTATAAAAGTGCACAATGTGAAGTGCAAACTGACGGCGAGTGTGGATGGACACAAACACCAGAATTAACTGCGTGTAGGGCAAACTCGCCAATACGTTAATAGGGTATATGGAATTATCACAACAACATTGCGTGCCGTGTGAAGGTGGTATGTCACCAATGAGCGAAGAGGGAATTACAAAAAATCTTCTACTTATCTCCACGTGGTCGCTCAAAGAGGGGCGACTTTACAAAAAATTTGAGTTCAAGACATTCCCTGAATCAGTGGCATTTGTGAATGCGATTATGCCTATTGCTGAAAAAGAAGGGCACCACCCCGATATTGCTATTTTTTATAACATTGTTGAATTAACCCTTTGGACACATGCGATTGGTGGTCTTTCGGTAAATGATTTTATTCTTGCGTCAAAGATAGATATCTTATATAAAAGTGCCTCTTAAAGGCACTGTGGGGACTTGTCATCGCCTATAGAACGTGTATACTAAGTCCCTATGACATTTGCAGTAATTGAAACAGGCGGAAAGCAATACCTCGTTTCTGACGACAAGTCAATAGTAACCGAAAAACTTCCTATCGAGGCAGGTGAGAAGGTTGTTTTTGATAAGGTTGTGCTCATGGACGATGGTTCTACAACAACCCTCGGTGCTCCCTACATTGTAGGTGCAAAAATCGAAGCAACACTCGATGCACAAGGACGTGGTAAAAAGATTGAGGTTATTAAATACAAGGCAAAGAGCCGATACTACAAGAAGCGCGGACACCGCCAGCCATTCTCAAAGGTAACCATCAAGAAAGTATAAAAAATCTCCCCAACATCGAGGAGATTTTTTATTTAGTACTTTAATCAAGAAATTTAAAAATGTACCGATATATCGGTACATTTTTGTTATGGACTAATTCGCGCGAATAGGAGAATAGTCTCAGTCCTTTAGGGATATAATTTTCAAACCTTTTTCTTCAATAGTTTTTTTGGGCCAAAATTTGGTGAGGTCATTCAGTGTCCAGTTACCAACAAACCCAACTTGTTTTTCTATTGTTCGTCCCGTGTACTCCTTTGTCTCTGGATTCCACTCTCGCAATACCAATGTGTCGCCTTCGTTTATTTCAAAATCATTGAGACGTAGCTCGAAAGATTTTCTACCACTCGCTACTTCATCAAAATATTTTGGCCAAATTTTTTTTCTCAATACGCATATGATTTCACAAAATCACGTCGCGCAAGTGTCAATTAAGGCGCGACGAATATTTGTTGTATTAGCGTCTATTAGTAAACGCGCTTTTAATGGTGTCGGCATCGGAATATTCAAGTTCAGTTCCTGTGGAGAGTCCGCGTCCGAGCATGGAGATAGTAATACCGTTTTCAGTGGTGATAGGTAAGAGAAGTGACTTCACGTGGTCCGCGGTCATTTCACCCTCAGGATGTGCTCCTGTGGCGATAATGATTTCTTTGAGGTTTTTGATATTTTTTTGCACGTACTTCGTGAGCTCGTCTGTTTTAAGATTTGATGGTGTTGATTCAAGAAGGGGAACGGTTCCTCCAATGACAAAGTAGTGACCGTTGTATGCGTGTGTTTTTTCAATGGCGTCTAGATCGGCATCTTTTTCAACCACCATGAGTAGGTGTGTGTCCCGGTTTGGAGATGAACAGATATCACAGACCTCGGCGTAGCCATCTGCATCAAAGAAGCGGTGGCACTGCGCACAGCGTGAAATAGACGCTTGGAGTTCTTCAATACGCTCAGACAAACTTTTCACAAATGCCTTGTCTTGGGTAAGGAGAAAGTGCACGAAGCGTTTTGCTTGTCGTGGTCCGATGCCTGGAAATTTTTGAAAGTATTCAGCTAGTTTTTGTATCGCGTTCATCTTGTACAGTTTAACAAATTTTGATCCACTATGTGTTTCTTGACAGAAAAAATGTGCGGTATATAATGTTTGTAGATTACATTTCAAACGCGTTTATACAGTGGAATAGTAGGAAGTCTTAGTATGGTTTGAGCGAGTTCGGGATAGTGTGAGCCGAACCCTGAAGAGATTTTTGAACACGTCACTGGAGCGGTTAGTGAAAAAGCCCAGCAAAGAAGTAGGGCACAAGCTAGACGGTGGTCACACATCGTGAATCTGTAAATTAAGTGTCCGGATATCCTGCATAAGGAGTTCGGGAAAGAGGATGGAACCGCGGGTAGTCATATCTAAAGACTCTCGTTCCTTTTGTATCGTCGTATATGACGGTGCACAGGGAATGGGAGTTTTTTGCGTTTATGAAAGGAGAAACGCATGGGCTTCACACGAACCCGTCGTTCTTTTGGCGGAGCAGGTCCGCACTAACAACCTGTACGGAGAGATAATCTCTCCGTACACATGGTGTCTGTAGCTCAATTGGTAGAGCGCTTCTCTGTGGCAGAAGTGGTTGCGGGTTCAAGTCCCGTCAGACACCCTATGAGCTATAAAAGTAAAAAACAAAAAAATACGCTCAGAAATCGCATTGGTAATAAGATGCGAACATTTAGAATTGTTCTTTCAAGACTCGCACAGAACGTGCGGTCTCAGCTCAAAGGTCGAAAGGAAAGCAAAATGTCCCTACCACAGACGAGAAAGGTCATGGCATTTCTTCGAGATGAGGCTCGGCGTATTCGACCCAACAACAAGAGGATTGACGAATGGGTCGATGAACTTCTCGAGCAGTGTGCTCGAGACGGAAAGCCGGTAGACGTACTCACCCAGTGGTGTCTGTCGAAAGATCTCGAAACTCGGAAAATACAACAAGGAGGTCGACTTTCACCCCTTCCTTCCGAGAAGAAGATGATCCTTGAGGCAATTCCGCGCATTATTGATGTTTTCACCAGTAATGGCTTTCGAGTCAACTGGTGGTTCACATTCAACAAGGCGTTTGTGGACGAGGGGCGGGTGTCTGATGCATTGGTCGTCGAGTATATCAATCTCATCAGTGCCCTCGTTTCCCAAAATGAGGCAGTGCGCGAAAGTGGTATTCTTATCAACTGGGAGGAAGAAGTGCTCCAAGGTCGACAACAGCCAAATAGAGAAGTTATGGAAGATTTCTTTCGGTACATTCCGAGGGGCGCGTTTGATATCGAGATGAAAAATCTCCTTCGACGCGTCCAGAAGTACCCCAACTTTTCAAAGTCAGTTGCCGAGCTCGAGGTAGAAAAGAAGTACAACATTGCTTGTGAGGTGGGGGAGGGGAAGTTTCTCCTCGGCGAGCAATCGCCGTTTTCCAAGGGAGAGTTTCTCCTCATTCCATTTGAATTTCCGGAGCGGTACGGATTTTTCGAGATACTAGCTCCAGGGTTTCAACGTCGTATTGCTGCAGTACTTAAACCATACCCATGGCGCATAGATGCCGACGATCTGGTGTATGAATCGTAGCGGTTCGCACACATAAGGCCCGCTTCGTTTAACACGAAGCGGGCCTTTCTCTAATAGTATTCAACTAGTTTTTGGATTGCATTCATAAATTTTCAAGTGGATAGACGTCGAAGGCAACTTCTTCGTATGGGTGTACTGATTTCATCGCCGAAATAATATCAAGCATTTTCTCTCTTTCGCAGACAAATTCAATTCGTTCTTCTGGTACAGATTCTAATGTACCAACTTCACCTATTGCTGGACGCGCTCCGTCTTCAGGTAGAAATCGTCCGGTTCCTTTTGATGAAAAGGTACAGAATGAATAGTTGCCAATTTTTCCTGCGCCTGCTTTACCTACAGCATCACGAACAACATCGGCGTGTGATTCAGGAACGAACACAACGATTTTTAGTTTTTTTGTTTGAGACATGCGACTATTTTAGCAGATTTTTAGGGCTATTTGGGGTAACTTGACAAGTGGTAATAATATATAGTATAATATCTAACAGAAGCTCATCACCAGATCAGCCGTAATGGTTGGTCAAAACCGAAGGAGAAAAATCGTGAAGAAGATTTTCTCATTTGACGCCGAGACCAACGGACTCTGGGGACAGGCGTGGGCGATCGGCGCCCTCGTCTACGACGAGAACGGCGTTGAAATTGCCCGATTCGTCGGCCGTCTGCCGGACTCGGCGGTGACCGACTCGTGGAGCCGGGAGAACACTCTGCCCCAGGTGCAGGGAATCCCGGTGACCCATGAGGACTACGACTCGCTTCTCGCCTCGTTCGCCGACTTCTACAAGGCGAACAAGGACGGAGCCGACGTCGTCGTGCACATGGGGTACATCGTGGAGGCGAAGATTCTTCGTGATCTCCACGATCGCGGCCTTATCGGCGACTGGGAGGGGCCGTACCCGCTCTACGACGTCAGCGGAAACCTGCAGGCCGCTGGTGCGGACCCCACCTCGGTGGACAAGTTCGCGGACGAGCGAGGTCTTCAGGTGGGAGTGGGTACCGACATCGTCGGAGGAACCCACAATCCGCTCTGGGATTCTGCCGCCGCGGCGGCAGTCTACCGCTACTTGGTCTACGACAAGTAGCAACGTGGGAGTTTGAGAGGACTCCGTCAACAAAACCTCTCCCATCGTAGAATGTGTGTTCTACCCGATGAGTCCAAAAGGACGAAATGGTTTGTTCTTTGAGAAAATTCTTTCGGTTATCTCAGTGTTTGTGATTTGAAGAGAGCGTTGAGATAACCGAAAGAAAAAAGGAGATACTATGCAAAGGAAAAAAATTGAAGTGAAGAAAGGGAAGTACGCCTTTCTTGTTGACGGACTCAGAAAAGAGCCCATCAACTTTCTGCGGCATGAGCCGCTGAATGAGATTGAAATCTTACTTGGCAAGGGAGCCAAGAGTGTCGAGTACTACGGCACTTTCGGGGGAGAGGACGGGGTTCTCCTTCTAGTAGTTGAAGTGTCGTCGGATGGACCAGTTATCACAGAAGGTGGTAATCTCTTCGCGTTCTGCAAAGGGTGCGGAGAACTCATTCGGAGCGAGCACGGGTGTGTCAGAGGGTCTGATGAACCGTGCAAGGAGAAGTTCCGGTCGGGAACAAGCTTTCTCACCGCCCCGCTGGATCACCCTTGTGCCGCTCTCTACCACGCGGCACAGGACGGAAAGTTCTTGGTCGGGATTGACAACCCGATGCGAGTTCCAGATGTGCCGAGTTGGGTCTTGATTCAAAACAGAAAGACCCACGGCGGTGGTCACCATTATCACTGGTTTGGTCGCTCTGGACTTAGTCCAGAGGGTCTCGCAGACTTCTTTCGGAGGCATCCTGCCAGTGACGCCGAAGTATCTCTCGAAGGAGAGGTTGTGGTGGTCAAATCATCACAACTCGGACCGTGGATTGGTTCGAGTGGACGTTGGGCGAAGGCCTACCAACGTCTTGGAATTCGAGTTCAGTTTCGACCAGTTGTAGCCACCGCCTGATGAAACACGGGAGACCGCGCTTTCATCAGGCGGTTTTCTTATTTTTATTTTTTGAATCTACTCCACTATTCGCGCGAATTAGAGAATGGTTTTTTGGAGCTTTTGAAAGTATTCAGTTAGTTTCTGAATTGTATGCATGCGACTATTTTAGCAGATTTTTAGGGCTATTTGGGGTAACTTGACAAAACAAATTATTTTTGCTAAAAAACAGATAGAACACAACATACGCTACTTGGCGTATGAACTTTTGGAGAAAAATCATGAAACTGTTCCGAGGTGTGCTTATCGTCTTGACGGTAGCGTTGGTTTTCCAGGCCCTTCTCACTGTCTACAAGCATCACAAAAAGGCGGAGCAGCTGGAGAGGTTTGTGGCCGCAGAAGCGTTGGACGCGGCCGCCTCACTTGCAAACGCTCTGGAAGCCACTTATTACCAGGACGGAGGACTCGATTCTGTTGTGACCACGTGTGCCTCATCGGAGATCACCTGGACGAAGACGACACACGGGGAGTTCACAACCCGATGCAACGTCACCGGAGATTTCTACGACCCGGACACGTACAAGACGATTACGGACGGAAAAGACACAATCCTTCCAGTGAGTCTTTTCACGAGAGTCGACGAGAGGATGCTCGTTCGACTCAAGGATGGTTGGAGGTTGCGGAGCGCCACCCTTACAGTGCTCGCGGAAGACGCCCGAGGTCGGGTGCTTGCCAAGGCGAGCAAACACCTTCGGTAGTGGGCATTCAATCTCTGCCGCCTGACAGACACGGAAAACCGCGCTTTGTCTGGCGGTTTTCTTATTTTTATTTTTTGAATCTACTCCACTATTCGCGCGAATTAGAGAATGGTTTTTTGGAACTTTTGAAAGTATTCAGCTAGTTTCTGGATTGTATGCATGTGACTATTTTAGCAGATTTTTAGGGCTCTTTGGGGTAACTTGACGTGGGACGATTTATGACTTATACTTTTTACGGAACCGAACGAAAGAACAACTTCGACTCAGGAGGCCGAGACAATGGCGACTCAAGGGGTGGTAAGTGTCGTGAAGAACGGGGTGGTGGTGCTCAAGGTTGTCGCAGGCTGCGATGGTTACAACGCGGCCCTGCTCGGCAACACGATTCGGGGAATGGGAATCATTCCAGATGCGGAGAACGCCTACGACCTGGCGTTCAAGCTCCGTTTCGGCGAGGTCGAGTGCCTCGTCGCGATGGACCAGAGGACCGAGGTGTTTCGGGGTCACGACGAGATCGACTCGACGAGGTATCGAGCCACCTTCAGCGACCCGCGCTTCAACCCAAGGTGGGAGCAGGGAACCGCCGACTTCGTGGAGGTGGTCGAGTTCTAGAATCAACACGATGACCCAGAACGAGCTGAACTATACCGTCTGACAAACACGGAAAACCGCGCTTTCATCAGGCGGTTTTCTTATTTTTATTTTTGAATCTACTCCACTATTCGCGCGAATTAGAGAATGGTTGCCGGGGAATTTCTGAAAATATTCAGTTGTCTTAATTAAATTTTACAAAAAGAAACCGCCTCGTCTGGGAACGGGACGGTTCCATGTGACGGGGCGGGGGCAGGTGCTACTGCGGGGTTGGGAGCGAAATTGGCGCAGTTCGGTTGACCTGCATCGTGCGGCGCATCCACCACTCGTCCAGGATGATCTGGACCATACCGCGCTCTCGCTTGCCCGCGACCATTTGCGCTATGGGTGCGAGTGTTCGAATGTCGCGGTGTTCGCGCTGGCCGTCGGACCACTCGATGAGTACCTCTGTGAACGACGGGTTGTGCTCGTAGCGATCCACGACCCAGAAAATCTCATTGTAATCGGTGATGCAGGTGGCGGGAAGCTCGACGGTTTTGAGCAGCTCCAGCATCTGCTCTTCGTGCACCTTGCGCTCTGTCGCGGTTCGCGCCTCTTCGGCGTCGGCGGACTTGGAACCAGACGTGTCCCCGATGAGCATGAAAAGGCTGAAGACGATGATGCATCCGAGGATGAACCCGAAAACGAGGTTCATCCGTTTCGCTGACATGAACTCTCTCTCAGTAAAGAGGCGCTCCATGTTGAACCTCCTCGGCCGATGGCCTGTAGGTACGTATTTTCTGGAGAGGATGATACTATAAAATCACAAAAAAGTCAACTGACAAATTATTCGAGGATATCAGGAATATGAGAACGGGGAACTTTGCGAACATTTACTTTCTCCATTTTTAGAATTGACGCTTTCATGAGGCGGTGTAGTCCGTCTAAGATTAGCCAACGGCCTTTATTCTCCATAATGTCTATTGGATGTATGAGGTCTGCGTTCATGGTGCGCTCGTACTCTTCTTTGTGCGCGTCAGGATTGGTCAGGACTTCCTGGGGCGTAAGATTATAGACGCCGTTTTCCCAAAGGAATGGAATATCGAAGTGCCATGTAAGTTCGCTGGTAGGTATTTCTTCAACAGGGACATCAAGAGCCCACACCTTTGGTTCACTCCAATCAAAATCAAATCCAACGTCTTTAATTATTTGTGGAATATCACCCATGTTCTGATTATTTTTGTATTATATAAAAAAGTGCCTGACTCCATTGTCCACATTTTTTATTTCGCACATCGTTAAAGTACCCCTTTGTTTTGCAATTCCATTACAAAAAACTTACCTTTTTCACTGAAATCAATTGTCAGCTGTCCGCCCACTTTATCTTTTCGTATAAGTCCTATAACGTCAAGTTTTGAGAAGTAATTAGGATTTAAGTATTCATCGTACGGATGAGATGGGCTTGTCGAGTATTTACCGCCATATTGATAAATAATTTGGTTTGCTTTTTTGAGTGCCTCAATATTTTCGGGGTTATAAGAGAATTTTTTTAGTTCATCCAACCAAGCGACCATGGGATTGCTTTTTTTTATTTGTTTTTCTTGCTTAGTTGTTTTTGCAACCACCTCAATTTTTTTTGCGCGCTGTTCTTCGAGTGCAGTTTTTTCTTCCTCAATCTTCCTTTTTTCTAGAATACTTATGATAGTTTTTTTTGACTCATACTCCTCATTTTTTCTGTGTGCTTTTATAAGAAACAATTCAGGAAATGTCCAAATTACTAAAAATGTTAATAAGAAAGGTAGCGCCCAAAGGCAGACGCTTATTATAGGATGTGTAGGATCTAATAAAAGATTCTGAAGATATTCTGTTTTTAAAAGTCCTTTAGATTCCCAGATTTTTTCCTCACTTAGAAAGAAAAGAGCAACCATAAATTTCCAATGGATGATTATGGAAGATATTAGAAGTGTCCCATAAAATGGGCTTGAAAATCTCTGCTCGACCATCTTTTTTATTGATTCAAAAATTTCTGTCATGTTTTTGTTTCTAAAACTCCGCACTTGTTCCTTGAGCGGAAGCGTCGAATTGCTCAACACCGTGGCGTTCAAGTGAACGGAAGGTGGCTTTCTTGTCGTCAAAGTAGAGTTCGAGCACACCCGTTGGACCGTTACGGTGCTTGGCGATGATGAGTTCCACAATGTTTGAGCGCTCACCAGCTTCTTTGTAGCGGTCTTCACTGTGAATAAACATAACCAAGTCAGCGTCCTGTTCAATAGAACCAGAGTCACGAAGGTCGGAGAGTTGTGGTCGTCCACGGCGCTGTTCAATGGCACGTGAAAGCTGTGAGAGGGCAACGACAGGCACGTCGAGCTCGCGGGCAAGCTGTTTCAGTGAGCGGGAAATTTCGGTCACTTGTTGCACCATGTTGTCTTGCTGGCGGTTTTTACCTGATGGAACCATGAGCTGGAGGTAGTCTACAATGATGAGGTCGAGACCTTGCTCACTCTTGAGACGGCGGGCAACAGAGCGCATTTTCAAAATGTTGTTGCCCGCCTGGTCGTCGATGAATATTTTTGCTTGCGAGAGTTTGTTTGTGGCATCACTAATGCGTTCAAATTCGTCGTCGGTGGAAAGTTTTCCTGTGCGCAAACGCCACGCATCCACTTGTGCCTCTGATGCAAGCATGCGGTCTACTAATTGCTGTGCACTCATTTCAAGAGAGAAGATACCAACGGATTTGCCGTAGCGAATAGAGGAGTGGCGTGCAATGTCCAATGCGAGGGACGTCTTTCCCATGGAAGGTCGTGCGGCGAGAATGACGAGGTCTGCTTTTTGAAGTCCTGCGATTTTGTTGTCCAACTCTGGAAAACCTGTTGGCACACCGCGGAGTGTTCCTGAAGATTTTTGCAATTTGTCCAAGCGTTCAAACGCATCGGCGAGCACGTCACTGATGGGAATAAATTTCTTTGTTCCTGGGGCAGACGTGATGTTGTAGATTTGCTTCTCCGCTTTATCAAGTAACTCTTCCAACTCTTCTTCTTCGGCAAAGCCGAGTTCGGTGATGTGGTAGGCGGCTTCAATCAACTGGCGCATCGTGTACTTCTTTTGCACAATTTCAGCGTAGTGCTTTGCGTTCATGGATGAGGGCACCGTGTCCACCAAGCCAGTGAGGTAGCTCATGCCACCAACCGTCTCTATTTCTTTGAGTTCTTTGAGTCGAGAGGAGAGTGAAACAAGATCAATCGGTTCTCCTTTTTTGTAGATGTCGAACATCGCGGAAAAAATAATTCCGTGTTTGCGTGCATAAAATGATTCTGCTGAGAGAATATCAATGACGTCGTGCACTGCTTCAGGACGCAACAAAATAGAACCGAGAAGTGCTTTCTCTGTCTCCACATCTGATGGTGGTGTGCGAACTGGTTTTGTTTGAGGGTGAGTTGCCATGAATATCTGCATAGTAGCATACGAAAACAATCGCCTTTACATACAAAAGAGGGGAGTACCTGTGTCTACACTGTGGACAAGTGAGTCAAAAAAACGGCTCTATAGAGCCGTTTTTATGCATTAGGAGTTTTTTGGAATGATTTTCTGGCCGTCAGGCGTGTCTTTAACATCAAATCCTAATTTTTCAATATCAGCACGTAGGTTATCAGATGTAGTCCAATCTTTTGCTTCGCGCGCTGCTTGTCGTGCGTCAAGGAGTGATTGAATGTCATTTGAGACAGCCACTGCCTCAACGCTATCTAACTTGAGTCCAAGAACGGTATCAAATGCGAGTGCGGTTACTTTTTTGTCAGCAGGGGATACAGCTTCATCTTTGAGAAGCTCCCACAACACAGCAACTGCCTGAGGGGTTCCTAAATCGTCATTTACTGCGTCCATGAATCGTTTGTAGTACTCATCGTTGACGGTGCCTCCTTCTTCATCTAGCTCACGAATACGTTCAACTAATTTGAGGTATGCATTTTGTCCTGCAAGGAGCGCTTCCATAGTGAAGTTCATTTCACTTCGGTAGTGTCCTGTGAGTAACCAGTAGCGGTAGGCAAGGGGAGTCACACCTTTCTCTTGTAGTGTTGAGAGAACGAGTACATTACCAAGCGATTTAGAAATCTTTTCATTATCAATATTGAGAAACGCATTGTGCAACCAGTATCGTGCAAATACTTTTCCTGTCGCATTCTCTGACTGTGCGATTTCATTGTTGTGGTGCACAGGAATATGATCAATACCACCTGTGTGAATATCAAATGTCTCACCGAGATACTTCATGCTCATAGCTGAACACTCAATGTGCCACCCAGGAAATCCTTTTCCCCACGGGCTTTCCCAACCAAGCTCGGTGTTGAATTTCCATAACGCAAAGTCACGGGGACCGTGTTTGTGAGACTCTTCTGCATCCGCACGAACATCTGAGAGTGGAGTGAGTCCGCCAAGTCGTCCATAGTGTGCATCTTTTTCTGTATCAAAGTAGACACCATCGCCAGGAATGATGTACGTGAATCCTTTTTCTTCGAGACGTTTGATGATATCGATTTGTTCAGGAATGTTATCTGTCGCTCGTGGTAATTCTTGTGGGTGCAGAATATTAAGAGAGGCCAAATCTTCTTCAAATACTTTTGTGTATCGTTCTGCAAGTTCACGCATACCAACGAGCGTCATAGGAAGACCTTCTCGTTTTAAGCCTTTACTCATTTTGTCTTCTCCAGAGTCTGCATCGGAGGTGAGGTGACCAACATCCGTAATGTTCATCACTTGGAGTACGTCGAATCCATTTGTGGTGAGTACACGACGAAGCGTATCTGCAAACACATACGCACGGAGGTTGCCAATGTGTACACGGTCGTACACGGTTGGGCCACAGTTGTACATGCCCACATGTGGCGCAACAAGCGGTTCAAACGGTTCTTTTGTTCGTGAAAGTGTGTTGTAGAAGGTAAGCATATTAGAGCCAGCGTTTGTGTTTGAAGAAACTGTACATGGAAATCGATAGGATGGCCATAAGCACAATAATAATCCAGAAATCATACGTACTTCCCACAAACGGCGCGTGTATTGTGTTCATACCGAAAATACCAGCAACAAGTGTGAGTGGAAAGGTAATAAATGCCATGACGGTAAGTGTTTTGATAACTTCGTTTTGTTTAATACTCAAGAGTGAGTTGTTTGTTTCGCGTAGTTCGTTGAAAAAAGATTCTTCGCCTTCAAGTTGGTGACGGATACGTCGGTAATCACCAATGCTACTGCGTATGTGGCGATTAAATGATTCACCTAAGAGTGTTTGACCTGACGTGGCAATTTCTTCGAATGCTTCTTCATGGTATCCGAGGGCCTTTTTAAAATCGGCGAGCTCGCGTCCAAGAAGCGAGAGTGAGTGCACTACTTTTTTTTCTTGATCTGCAAATATTTTTTCTTCGATACGTTCGAGTGATTTTCCAATGCGTTCTAAATCGTACTCAAATGATAAGTACAATTTTTCTATCATGGTGTGTACGAGAGAGCCGACGTCGCGTATTTCGGAGAGAGATGTTGCAGTGGCGTTGTTGGTATCAAATAATTCTTTAAATTCTTGGAGTGAGGTATCGCTTGTGTATCGTGCGGTAATGAGCACGTCGGGCATAATAATGAAATCAATTTCGTGGAGCGATTTTCCGTTGTCATTGTGTTCTTTTTTTGGAAAGTGCAATACGATATAGGCGCACGAGTCGTACATATCACTGTGCGATCGGCGCGTACTGACGAGAAGCTCGGCTCCCACGAGTGCTGGGATGTGGTAGTGCTCAATCAAAGTTGCAACATCGTCTCTTGTTGGGGAGACAACATCAATCCATGTAAGTTTTTTATGCGTGTGTGTTGTGAGTGTCATGTTTCTTGCATATACATTCTACCGCATGTAATAATACTTGCTATGATTCGTGTTCACAAGATTACGCTCTTTATATGTGCACTCGCTCTTTTCGGAGTTGGTTTTTTTGTTGGTAAGGATAGCGTTATCCCTGTTTCGTTGGTGACGGATGTAAAAAATGTTGAAAAACCACAAACTGTTTCTGCTGATTTCAATCAATTCTGGTCAGTGTGGAATCTTATCAATGATAAATACTTTGCTGCATCATCAAGTGTTTCGCAGGAAAAGGTGTGGGGAGCAATCGGCGGTCTCGTCGATTCTCTAGGTGATCCACATAGTATTTTCTTTCCACCAGAAGACGCACAGATGTTTCAAGATATGATTCTTGGAAGTTTTGGTGGTGTGGGAATGGAAGTAGGCGAGAAAGAGGGTGTTATTACAGTCATTGCACCGCTCAAAGGTTCTCCTGCTGAACGTGCGGGTATTCGTGCAGGTGATACGGTTGTAGAGATAGGCGCAACCTCAACGGCGAATATGTCTCTCGATGAAGCTGTTAAGCAAATTCGTGGCAAGATTGGAACACAAGTACAACTCACGTTGGCGCGCGAGGGGAACCCTGAATTTATTATTGTGAAGGTGATGCGTGAAAATATTTCTATTCCCACACTTGATACTAAACTTCGTGACGATGGTATTTTTGTTATTTCCCTGTATAACTTCGATGCAAAATCTTCTGTAAAAATGCGAGAAGCGTTCGAGGCATTTACGGCATCACAGAGTACTAAACTGATTCTTGATGTGCGTGGAAATCCAGGAGGGTTTCTTGATGCGGCCGTTGATATTGCTAGTTACTTTTTACCAGAAGGAGCAATTGTTGTTCGTGAAAAATTTGATCAGGGAAGGGAAGAGCATGTGTACCGAAGTGCTGGGTATGCTCTTTTGAAGAAGCCGTTTGATATGGTGGTACTTGTTGATGGTGGTTCTGCATCCGCTTCTGAAATTCTTGCTGGGGCATTTCAAGAACATAATATCGCGAAGCTTGTAGGGCAAAAAACATTTGGAAAGGGTTCTGTACAGGAACTCATTCCTCTTGCGGGAGGCGCTTCTCTCAAGTTGACTGTTGGGGAATGGACAACACCAAATGGTACTTCTATTTCAAAAAATGGATTGACCCCTGATGTGGTTGTTCCTATGACATTTGAAGATAGTCAGGCAGGAAAAGATCCTCAAATGGATTCTGCAGTCGGTATTCTCCTCAAAAAAACTCCATAGGTATAGCGTTTTTTGTTACCTTCAGGCCCTGTGTAACCGTGTGGTTGCAGAGGGTTCTTTTTGTAGTATGCTTGGTGTATATGGAAATTATTTTACTTAAAGATGTGGCAAAAGTGGGTAAAAAGTTGGATATTGTGCATGTTTCCGAAGGATATGCGATTAACTTTCTCATTCCTAAAGGATTAGCCCGTGCCGCGACTGCATCTGCACGAAAAGCAGTTGAAACACAGAAGGCAACTATAGGAGCACAACACCGAGCGCATGATGAGGCTCTTGAGCGTGACATCATGGCTTTAAACGGTGCGAAGATTACGCTCACAGAAAAAGTGAATGCGAAGGGTCATTTATTTGGTTCATTACATCCAGAACGTATCCTTGATGAAATTCGCGCACAGCTTGGTATATCAATTCCAAAAGAGTGCCTCATGGTGAAAGAGCCGATTAAGACTGCGGGAGACAACGAGGTTTCTTTGCAATCAGGTAAAGCACAAGCAACACTTATTGTATCTATTCAAGCTCCTGCGAAAAAATAAAATTATTTAAATGCGTCGCGTATCAAAAAACACCCGAGCGGGTGTTTTTTGATACAAATATATATTTTTATTTCCGAGCCGAGGAGTCAGAAAAGTAAAAGGAGAGACACTTGGTCTCTCCTTTTACTTTATCTTTTATTTAGCTAGAACGTCTACAATCTTCTTTCGTGTAGATGTACCGTCAAATCGTACGGCTCGTTTCATGCGAAATTTAACCACACCTTCTGTAATTGCAAAAAGAGTATGATCCTTTCCCATGTCGACATTCTTACCAGGAAGAATGCGGGTACCTCGTTGGCGTACAATAATAGCGCCTGGTTTTGCACCTTGTCCGTCACCAATTTTCACACCAAGGAATTTTGGCTTTGAGTCTCGTAGGTTTTTTGCTGTTCCTCCAGCTTTTCTATGTGCCATATACGCTCTATGTTATTTAATGAAGTGCTCAATACTATACCGTATTATATTCAAAAAAACAAGCGTTTGGCACGGTTGTGTTTGGGCGGTATGGTGACCTTTGTGACGGTGGCTTTTGTTGGTGTATCGTCGTTTTATATGGGTAGGATTGTTACTGGTATGCGGTCCGAGTGCCCCCTGACAATTGATATACCGCGTTCTGAAGCGTTTATATTGGCTACCTCTTCTAACGCTACCTCTGTACAAAATTCAGTAGAGAAAAAAATAAAACCACAAAAAACAGAGGTGTCTATAGTAAACAGGGAAGGGGGAGTTGTTGTTTCAAAGAATGGAACAAAGTATCACTTTCCGTGGTGTGCTGGGGCAGGGCAAATAAAAGAAGAAAATAAAGTATGGTTTAGAACTGAAGTTGACGCACAATTGGCCGGGTATACAAAAGCAGGAAACTGTCAATGAACCCTCGAGGGGATGCCTTTATTGGCTGGGGTTTTAAGATTGTATATGTCGCACAATATATCTTTTCCGACCTATATATCTAGAAATAAAGGTGTTAAAACAAGCTCTAGCAAACGTCCTTTAATTGCCAATTTGTGGAGGTGTTATTGGTAATTGTCCTCCAGTTGTCTTAAGGTTTCCTACACCCTGTAAAAACATATCCCACAAAATTTTTATTAAATGATTCCAAAGCCATGTCGCTGGCCCACTCAAGTATGTTGACCATATAGTTGTCAAGAAATTCCAAAACCAAGAAAGGTTTTGTTTAACAATTGGTGACGCAAGGATGTCTCCTATATTGAGTCCAAAGTATCCAAGGACAATAAGTGCGATGACAATAATGAGGATTATTTTAATAAATCCTGATTGATGTTTTGTGTGGTGTGAGAACATGGTTATTGATAATGATTTTATAATGTCTTTTAAGTATAACCTTGATTACATACTAGCTCCAATAGAATCCATTCAACAGTACTTTGCTCGTCTCTGTGTATACGAGGGTCTTATAATGTATTTAATTGCGTTATATGGACGTGGTTATATTTTTGGAAGATACTCGAATGGGTTTAAGTATGCTTCGTACGGTGCAAATGGAACTTTGGTGTTCTTACATCCAACACTCCATGAAAATGGCGAAATTTTAACAGCGTTTCTATCGAATACACTAAAGTGTAAATGCGGTCCAGTTGCGTAGCCGCTTGCTCCTGCGTATCCAATAATCTGGCCAGTTTTTACCGTATCACCAGCAGAGACGCTCATAACTGACATGTGTGCATACAATGTTGAAAGTCCATTGTCGTGATCAATAAGAACCCATCTTCCGTACGAATAACACCCTGGAACTGCATCCATATTAACGGCGTCGCGGACCGTTCCTGCGGCCGTCGCAAGAAGCGGTGTTCCTACGGATGCTTTAAAATCGATTCCTCGGTGAGGATTTGGTTGTCCGTCCTTGTATCCATAAGCACCACTTTTTGCAAAGCTTGTCAATCCGAAGCCTTGTGTGATGACCGGTATCTCTACAGGCCACGCAAGGACACTACTTCCCTTTTGTGGAAGTTTTGAAGGATCTTGTGCGTACTGGAGTTGTGCTTCGTAATCTTGTAATTCACTTTCAAATTTTTGTGCCGCTAAACGTTTTTCTTCCAAGAGTTTTTGATACTCAGTTTCTTTGTTTTTTGTGGTACTAAGTAGCTGGTCCTTTTGTTGCTTGTTTACTTCAATAACTTTCTTTTGACCGTCGAGTTTTGATTTGTACGCACTTAACGAGTCGTGCTCTTTTTGCTCGAGTTCTTTTTTGTCAGATAAATCAGCTTTGAGTGCGCGGAGTTGCTCTAATTCATCGCGTAATGTGATTTGAATTTGCTCAAGTTGGTCAAATTCAGTCCACATGTCAGTAAGCGAATTTGTACCGAGGATAATTTCAACAAGAGACTCGTTGTCTGATTCCTGCATCGTTTGGAGTGCAGTTCCTATAACGCTATTATTTTTTTGTATTTTTTGCTCTTGTTCTTGAATTGCTGAAGCGAGTTGTTCAATAGAATAGCCTGTTTGTTCAATTTTCTTTTGTGTCAGTGTTATATCACTCAATAATTTCTGTCGTGTAATATTGAGTTGTGCGATTGCGCTTTCAAGTGTTTTCCGTTCACCTCCTACGGTTTGCAACTCTTTTTCATATCGTGCAATATCTTTTTCAATTTGGTTAATCTGTTCAGTTTTTTCTTGTATTTTACTTTGTAAATCATCAAGAGAGACCGCCGCACGTACTGGAGATACAAAAAATACATACCCTACAAGAACGAACGTACATACTCCCAGAACTGTGAGAGGTTTGTGCATCATGTAAGACGTGTGAGAGCATTAGTAACACGAGTAAGTGTTTCTTGTTTTCCTAGGGTTGCAGCAAGTGTAAAAGGGTCAGGTGATTTTTCAACTCCCGAGAGGGCAAATCGAAACGGCCAGAGCACGCTCCCCTTTCCGTTTGCTTCTGCGTAGGGCCAGACAGCTTCCTTGAGGCCCTCCAGTGTAAAAGAAGTGTCTGGAAGAGATTCTAGTGTGTTGTGAATCCACGTTAAGTGTTGTTGGGTAGTTTCTTTCGGGTCAGTTTTCCAAAGAAGCTTCGTCGTGTCGTATACCGGCAATGAAAAAAAGTAGCTTACTTCCCCGCTTTCAAAAAGATGTGTTACGTCACCAAATGTTTGTATACGATCAATAATGATGGGTTGTATTTTTGCGAGTATATCCAAATTTGTTCCGTGTGGTGCAAAAGCTGCGATGTGCGCAAGCTGTTCCTCAGAAGTCATTTGGCGGATGTAGTGTCTATTAATCCAGTTTAATTTTTCAACATTGAACACGGCCCCACCTTTCTGTACTTTTGAAATATCAAACGCTTGAATCATTTCATCAAGTGTAAAAAATTCTTGGTCGGTACCAGGATTCCATCCCATGAAAACAACGAAGTTTAAAAGTGCTTCAGGAAGGTAGCCGCGACTTCGGTAGTATGTGAGCGAAACCGTTTCTCCATGCTTGCGCTTTGATAGTTTTGATTTATCTGTTGCTAGAACAAGTGGTAGGTGTGCGTACACAGGTCTCGTGAGACCGAGAGCTTCTTGAATAAGAATCTGTCGTGGTGTGTTTGAAAGATGTTCTTCGCCGCGAATAACGTGGGTGATGTGCATGTCGCCGTCATCAACAACAACCGCAAAGTGGTACACAGGCTCGTCAATACTTCGAGCTATGACAAAATCACCAAGATCCGTAGTATCAACTGACACTGTTCCTCGAATCATATCTTCAAAGGTAACAATACTCTTTGGATTTTTAAAACGAATTACTTCGTCACGTTGCCCTGGTTCAGTTGGGGTTTCTTTTGAAATATACGCATGACCAGAGTCAATAAGTTTTTGCAAGGACGTTTTGTAGAGTTCGGTTCGTTCGGATTGTTTTGCAAACACATCATGATGTAGACCGAGCCATGCGAGATCCTCGATAAGGCCTGTGGTCCACTCTTCACGACTACGTTCTTTGTCGGTGTCTTCAATGCGTAGCGCGTAGGTGCCACCATGTTTACGTGCAAATAAAAAATTGAAAAGTGCACCGCGCACGCCACCAATATGAAGAAATCCTGTTGGTGAAGGTGCAAAGCGAACAACGACGTTTTGTGAGGAATTATTCTTCATGTTCGAGGGCTACATCGAGAACTTCTCGTGCAATTTTTTCAGCAGCGTCCGGCCGTGCAAATGCTGCAGCCTTTTGTGCCATATGCGTCATTTCGTCAGGCGCACTGATAAGTCGATCGATTTCTGATACTAACAAATTTGGCGTGAGATTTGCTTGTTCGATAACGATTGCTGAACCTGTACGAGCATAGGCAAAGGCATTTTTTTCTTGATCATGACTGACAAGTGTTGGGATAGGAATAAGAATTGATGGCTTACCCCATGCGGCAATTTCAAAAATAGAACCCGATCCAGCCCGAGAAATAACAAGATCAGCTGCACCTGCAGACATACGCATGGCAACAACGTTAAGAAATGGAAATGCGTGATAGCGTTCCTTGAGAGGGTTTCCTTCAAGAATAAGAGCTGAGGTACCGCGTGTTATGTCGTACAACTCTTTTCCTGTTTGATGAAGGATTTGATATTTTTCAACGAGTTGTGGTAGTGCTTCAATAAGTGTTTCATTTATAGCCTGAGCTCCTTGGGAACCGCCCAAAACAAGAATGGTTGGTATACTTTGTTCAAGTTTCAAAAATTCATGTGCGCCAGCACTCGCAACACTTTGTAGCTCATGACGAATTGGATTTCCCGTGAGTGCAATGCCCGGTTTTTTCTTTCGTTTTGCAGTGATTGACTCAAAGTACTGTGCTGAGTCAGGGTATGAAATGGCAATACGGTGTGCATACGTTGCCGCCCACGCATTTGCCCGACCTGGTACCGAATCAGATTCGTGAATAACTAATGGAATACGAAAAAGTCGCGCAGCAAATACAACGGGTACGCTCGGGTATCCACCTTTGCTGAATATGACATCTGGAAATGAAATAAACACTTTAACAACTGCCTTTACCATCCCCCACCCTATTTTGAACACGTCGAGAACATTTTTAAACGAAGCATATCGTCGCTGTTTTCCTGCAGTGATGTGTTTAAATTCGATATTATTTTCGAGAAGGGCGTCGGGGTCGTAAGCTTCCGTTGCCATGTAAATAAGTTCAGGTTCAATGAGGTGATCGCGTTTAGCAATCTCGTGAATTTGCTGAGCAACAGCAATCATGGGATAAAAATGTCCACCCGAACCCCCACCTGTAAGAATAATGCGCATATATATCAAGAATGCCCGTATACCAGAGCAGTACCTTTTAGTATATCAGAAATACCGCGTTCTGTTACTACTTTTTTGCTGGGGAAGCTTCTTTTGCGTGTTTTGATATCGCAAGGATAATTCCAATTTCGGCAAGTGTCATAAAGAGCGATGTTCCACCTTTGCTGACAAACACCAGTGGATCTCCTGTCAGTGGAAATACGCCAAGCATGGATCCGATATTGATGAAAGATTGTGTGACGATTGCGGTTACGAAACCTAATACAATAAGTCGTGAGAATGTTGTTTCGGCGCGTATGGCAATGCGATAACCAAAATTTAAAAATGCAATGAATAAAGCAATGAGAACAATTCCTCCAATAAATCCCCACTCTTCAGCAAATACTGCAAACACAGAGTCTCCCATTGGTTCAGGAAGAAAACTAAATTTTTGTACGCTTTGCCCAAAACCTCTTCCGGTGATTTGACCCGAGCCTATCGCAATAAGTGATTGGTTAATCTGGTATCCGGCGCCGAGTGGATCTTTATCTGGATTAAGAAATGTGTCTACTCGATCTCCAATATATGGAACAAAAAAAACGATAAGTGTTGCACACACGCTGCCAATTACGACAAGAGAAAGCAGGTGTTTCCACTGTGCTCCTGCAAAAACGAGCATTGAAAAACCAGTAACGCCAATAATGATGAGTGTTCCGTAATCAGGTTGAAAGATTAGTGCGCTACCAACAATAGATAGGAAAACAACAAGCGCGAGTGGCCCATACGTGATGGTGTGTATACGTTTTCGAGCAGCTGCGCACCACGCAGCAAAATAAAGGATAAAGCCAAACTTTAAAAATTCCGCGGGTTGTATTGATATGAAGCCAAGATTTATCCAGCGATGTGCCCCTCCGTGCTCTGAGCCGATAAATGGCGCAAACACAAGAAATGTTGAAAAGAAAGTTACTAGAAAAAAATAAAATGCGTACTTATTCCAAAATGTGATTGGTATTTTGATCGTAATACATGCTAGAAGTACACCAATACCCAAAGATATAAGCTGGGTAATGATTTGAGATGAAACATCAATACTTTCCGGTCGTGCAAGAAGTCCTGTTGATGCAGAAATAAAAATAAATATCCCAGCAACAACGAGAACGCTTGTAACAAAAAGAAAAAATGTATCAACGGTACGTTGCATGGTGTTTAGTATAGCACCGACCTCTCTCTATCGTTGTGCATAAAGGAGTATCCCGACGTCTTTATCCCAGGAGGGCCAAGAGAACGCCGATGGTTGCACAGATAATTGAAATGACCCAGTAGCGCATCACTACCTTGTATGGAGGCCACCCAATAGCTTCAAAGTGGTGATGAATGGGGGCAACGAGAAAAATTTTCTTTCCACGGAATTTTTTTGATGCCACCTGCATAATGTTTGTTGTGACCGTGACAAATTGTATACAAGCGATAATGGGAAGTAAGAGGACAGTATCTGTAAGGAACGCAATGATAGTGAGCGCGACCGCGAGAGGCATGAAGCCAACTTCAGTCATATAAAATCGTGCAGGTGGTATGTTAAACCAAAGGAATGCGAGTAAGCCACCGACAATAACAAATGAGAATGCTGAAAGGTCTATTTGACTATGAAATGCTGCAATAATACCAAGCGCAGAGAATACGGTTGCCAAAACTCCACCAGATAGTCCATCAATACCATCGATAACGCCGCTGGCGAGCACGGCAAGTAGCACAACGAGGAAGAATGGAATAAACCAGATACCTAGATCAATATGGCCATAAAATGGAACAAATACTTCTGACATACCTAGTTTTGCGTAAAACCACCATGCAGCAAAAGCTCCGAAAACAAGAATAGGTAGTACGCGATACTGAAACGGAAGTCCGTCAGGAAAACGTGGTGATGTTGAAACAACAACGAGGTCTTCTATAAAACCAACAATGGAACCAATAAGAAATCCAGCAAGAGGAAGCCACGTTTGAGTGCGTGAGAGAAAATCTATTTTTCCCGAAGGGCCTCCACTATCGAGATATGAGAGAAGCCAAAAAATTCCAATAGTTATAAAGACGGAAAGTACTATAACAAGCCCGCCCATACGAGGTGTTTTTACCTCACGTTCTTTATGAAGCTCATTAAATATAGGGGTTCCTTTGTTGTCACCAAGGCCGTGTGTATTCCCTGACCGTTTTTTCCAAATACTTTTTGAGTAGAGGTAGTGAGTAACAATTGGTGTAATGAGTATCCCAATAAAAAATGAGAATGTTGTTGGACCAATAATTTTTATAGCATTGAGTATTTCCATAGGTTTGAGTATATCCTACTCTTTTTCTTTGTAATATGCTCGGGTTGCGTTCACAAGTTTTTGTACATCAGTAAAACGTCCTTCTCGACTTGATCCAAGCACGGTAATAATAATAGGGTGTCCAATACCAACATCAAACGAAAGCACAAGATTCCCTCCCGCAGCATCAGTAAAACCAGTTTTTGAACCAACGGCGTTTGAAATTGAATCAATCATGGTATTTGTGTTCGATACAGGATGTACCTTATCGAGAGATGCAATACTTCCCTCTTCTGTGCGCGTTGCGTCAAGAATGTCAGGAATAGCAGTTAGTGTGTGTGCAAATAAGAGTGCCACATCGCGTGCTGATCCAAAGTTCGCAGCTCTACCAGTAGTAGGTGTATCAAGTCCGGTGGCATTCGTGAAAGAAAAAGAAGATAGGCCGACTGTTTTTGAATATTCGTTCATTGCTCCAACAAAGGTTGTTGTGTGGTGTTGATCGTACACATCAGCAAGCGCTGACGCGCCATCATTTGATGACACTGTAAGAATATAGCGCAAAAGATCTCGTAGTACCCATCGTTCCCCAACAAAAAGTCCAGAATCGCCGTCAGTAGCCAGTGCCTCTGGTGAAATAGTAATAATTGTTCCAGGGAGAAATTCGTTTTGAGCGACGACCACTGAGAGTAATTTTGTAATGGATGCTAGTGGGCGTGGTTCGTAGGCGTTCTGTTCAAAGAGCGCAGATTCTGTTTTTGCATCGTATACGTATACCGCGTGTGCTTCGAGATGGAGTTCATCAAACGCAGATGATACGTACGGTGCGGGTACCGCAGGTGTCGGCGTGCTACTCAGTGTTTTTTTTGAAAATATAACTGTTGCAATAAGAATTGTGCAACACACAACAATAAGCCCTCCAACAAGAAGTGGGGTTATGCGTACAAAGGAATCATATTGTGAGGTCTCATTACTCATGCGTTTCTTCTTCGTGCGGAGCACTAAAGGCCTCTAATGTCTCTGTCGCATGGGTAAATTCTGGTAGTTCAGAAACGCTTGTTACACCGAGGTATGAAAGTAATTCGAATGTTGGTTTGTACAGATAACTGCGTTGATCACTTGGGTTTTCAACACGCTCAATAAGTCCTCGGATGGCCAGCTGTCGTACAATGAATGACGAATTAACTCCACGGATGTGATCCACACGAGCACGTGTCACGGGACCGTAATACAAAACGATGGCAAGTGTCTCAAGTCCTGCTTTTCCAAGATCTTTTTCGAGCTCGTCTTTAATAAGTTGTTCAATGCGTGGTGCCATTTCAGGTGCAGTTGCCAACATGAAAGAATCTCCATTTTCCATGAGTCGGACACCGCGTTTTTCACGTGCAAGGTGCTCGCGGAGTTCTTGCCCTGCAGTTTTTACTTCGTCTTCTGAAATACTGAGTAAACGTGCAATTTCCGAAATGGAAAGAGGCTCGCCTTTAAAGAACAGAAGTGATTCAAGTTGTGTAGAGTGTTCGTTCATCCCGTTAGAGATTAGAAACGCGGTGCGTTTCAAAAATTATCACACCGTCGTGTGCGTATGAATAATATACCAATTTTCCTTGAATTTTGTGCACAAACATACGTGAGTAATCTCTAGCGGGATTCATAGGTGTGCGTATGAAGGTGTCGTCACAGTTTCAGTTTCCATTTCAATATCAGAAAATGTTTGATGCTGACGTACAGCAAGAACTCCTTGCTTTACTAATTCTAACATGGCGAGAAAGCTAACAATGGTATTAACCCGAACCTCTCGGTCTGTAGCATCGCCACGAACATGTGATTTTCGCACATCGCTAAAACGCATTTTGAGTGCTTGAGTAATACGCTCCGAAAGGTGGCTCATCATTTCTTCCAAACTCATAATTTTCTCAACGACAACTTTTTTGAGCACTTCTTTTTTAGGAAGACGCGCAATAACGTTATGAAGTGCATCAATGAGTGTTGTGGTGGTAATTGATGCGTGTGGTGCAAACACCGCCTCTCGATACAGTGACGTTTGTGCTCGAGGAAACAGTATATGTGTACCGAAGCGCAAACCAATTTCTTTTGAAAGATGTTGTACACGTTGATAGACGCGGAGGCGCTCTTCAAGGTCGTGTATGTCAGCTTGCTCTTCCTGTGTGAGTGTAAATTCTGGCAATAACGATTTTGATTTAATGAGTACCAACGTTGAAGCAATGAGAACAAATTGTGCAGCATCTTTAATCGGAAACTGATCTAACTGCTTCACAAACGCCATGTATTCATCAGCAACATCGGCAAGGGAGATGTCACTAATAAAAACCTTTCTCTTTTCAATAAGAGACAGAAGTAGTTCGAGTGGTCCCTCGAACACTGGTGTTTTTATATGAAACTCACTCATGATGTACCCTACTCTTTTTTCTTTAAAACGGACAATCCAAGATCTCTCAAAACAATTGGATCAATTGGTCCCGGAGCATGCATGACGGCGGTCTTTCCTTTTCCTGTCATAGGAAACGCCTGCACTTCGCGCAGGTAGGATTCACCTGTGGCAATCATGACACCGCGTTCAATACCCAATCCAATACCACCGTGTGGAGGAACTCCGTGTGAAAAAGCCTCAAGCATGTGGCCTACACTGTCTTTAATTTGCTCAGGTGTGTACCCCATGATTTTGTACGTTGCCTCAAGAATTTCTGGTCGGTGTGCACGAATACTTCCCCCTCCTGTTTCAAATCCGTTACAGACGAGGTCATACTGCTGTGTGACAATGTTTTCAATGTTTTCACCCTTCATGTGTGATTCGAGGTGATCTTCTCGTGGCATTGAAAAAGGGTTGTGGGTAAATGTCCATTTGCCGTCGTCGGTTTTTTCAAAGAATGGAAAGTCAGTTACCCAGGCGTACGCAAGAATCCCCTTCTCTTTTTCTTCTGGTGTGCGCATATCAAACTTATCTGCACCATACGTTTTCATGGCTTCTGCATAGGTGATACGTGGAAATGGTTTTTGTTTGATGGTCTTACCCAAACTTTCCATGACAAAGGTAATCATACCTTCGATGGTATCCATGACTTCGTCACGTGTGACGAATGACATTTCAAAGTCGAGTTGTGTGTGTTCATATCCACGGTCGGCACGAAGGTCTTCATCACGCACACATCGTGCAAGTTGAAAATACTTTTCAAAACCAGAAGTCATTAAGAGTTGCTTGTACTGTTGTGGTGATTGTGGCAATGCATAAAAGTTTCCTGGGGCGTGACGAGATGGTACTAAGAAGTCACGAGAACCTTCTGGTGTTGATTGTGTGAGGAGTGGTGTTTCGATTTCAACAAATCCCTGCTTAAACAAGTATTCACGACACTTCTGCACAAACTCACTTCGGATGCGAATATTTTTTTGCATGCGGGCAGAGCGGAGGTCTACATATCGGTATGCTAGTCGCGTTTCCTCATTGAGTCCCATGGTGTCTTGTGTCAAATCAAACGGAGGAGTCGTTGCTTCTGCAAGAACGGTAATTGATTCAGCGACACACTCGAGTGCACCGTTTTGTTCACCTTCATTGACAAGATTATCAGGACGTTTTTTGATGAGTCCTGTAAGTGTGATAACCCATTCAGACCTAAGAGTGTTTGCGACAGCGAGTGCCTCGGCATTTTTAGGCGTTACAACCACCTGCACCTTCCCGGTCTCATCACGAACATCAATAAAAATAAGCTTTCCATGGTCGCGTCGTACGGAAACCCAACCTGCAATCGTAATACTACTGTCAATATGTTTTTCGAGGTCTTGTATGTAAATACGGTTTTTCATATGTGTTCAAGTATATAGGTTTTGTGCCCATTTCCAAAGAGGATAAAGTAACCTAAAAAATGTAAAACCGCCGGACCTTTCTCAAGGCCGGCGGTCAGAATCACGGTAGTTCCTCAGTACCGTGACTTAGAAGAGCAGGTAGGGTCGCCACGCGTCCGGGTTCTGCTTGACCATCATGCAGAACCCGTAGATGAGGGCTGAGAGAATCAGCCCCACCGTAGCGTACGTACGCGCGTGTTTCATGGGAATGTCGGTGAATTTCTCCAGTAGGTAGAGGGCGAAGAACGTCCCCCCTATCTTTTGGAGCTCGGGGATGCTCCATGTGGATCCGACGAACAGTGCGAGTACCCCACCGACGATGGTGATGAGCTGTTGTGCAACATACCCTTCACCATTTCGGTAGTATCGAGAAGATGCGATGAGGAGACCCAGGAAGCCGATGAAGCTTCCCATAAAGAGGGCTCCGGACTCGAACACCGAAAGGTACGGGACACTGTTCCCAAACACTCGCAGGAAGACGAATCCCGTCAAGATGACGAGGCTTGCGCCAGTTGCCCGACCCAACGAGTCTTCGTCTTTGAATCCAAGGACGTACCCCATGGGAATGACTGCCCCAGAGAAACCCAAGGACGCCATGAGTGCAATGACCGCGAAGAACCCCACGAGCGAACTCGTGAAAATCATCGCGACCAAGCCCCACATGAGAAACAGAAAGAAAGCGATACCCTCTTCAGAATTCCAGTTACGCCTTGTTGCGGTAAAAGCCACCGCACCACCAAGGAGGAGGCATCCTGTCAGCGCGACGTACGAAGCGGTGCCGCTTCCGAGTGTGGCCGCGAATGCGATGAGTCCGAGTGAACCCAGGTAGCAAGCTACCTCGTACACCAACATCGGAATATCGAGAAACCGCTTCACCAGCCATGTGATGAGATCGCGCAACAGATAGAGTAGCGAGAGGACGCCGATGATGATCGCCACGAGCCACGCGATGTTCACGAAGGTGACGAAACCTGCAAACTTCTGCAGCCTCGTCAGATGCACTGTTGGCGCCGGGGACGGCGTCGACAAGAGGACGTTCAGCTCCATGAGCTTCACGTCCCGTCCGGTAATCTGCTTCGCCTGGGCGAGATATCGGTCGATTCCCTGCCTCGCCTGTGATTCGGTGATGATGCCGGCGCTGGCGTTCTCATCGAGGACGCGTACCCCGTACGCGAGCTCTCTGAGCTCGGCCGGCGGCTCGTCGCCCCAGATTGGAGTGACGAATGCAACAAGGGCGAGAATGATGGAAAGCAAAAGTCTGTCTCTCATGATGGTCTTCCTTTCTTCTGTTGTTTTTTTGAAGAACGACGAATCCAGCCACAATAGCTGGATTTCTGTGAATATTTTTACACCATTTTATACATTATGTCAACTATCTTCTTTTTAAAAGTGCTGGTATACCAAGGCATCTATTGTGTCTATCAAAACGCACATATAAAAAAGCTAAAAAGTGAATTTGATGTGCAAATCAGCTATAAAATAATCTCACGCATTTTTTGCATCGAGATATGAACGCGCCTGACTCTCCCACATCTGTGCATAGTAGCCGTTTGCAGCTACAAGCTTTGCGTGCGGGCCAATCTCAACAAGCTCACCCTGACGGAAGACGGCGATGCGGTCTGCCCCACGTACGGTATTGAATCGATGCGAAACGAGAAAGAGCGTACTACCTTCGACAGCTGTTTCAATCTGACTGAAGAATTTTTCTTCCGCGATGGCGTCCACTGACGCAGTTGGTTCGTCGAGAATGATGACGAGACCGTTGCGGTAGAGGGTACGTGCGATTGCGAGGCGTTGTTGTTGTCCGTGTGACAACTCAACACCGTGTTCATACTCGACTCCAATTTGGGCGTCATACTTTTCTGGGAATTCTTCGATGAATGAGTGTGCTCCAGCGAGTTCTGATACAATCCGAGCTCGTTCGGGTGAAATTTTTGCATCAGAACGCCCCATTGCAATCGCTTCAGTCACAGAAAAATTGTGAATGAAGTACTCTTGGAGAAGAATTGAAAGGTATGAACCCCACTCGTGAAGACCGATCTTTGTGAGTGGCACGTCATTGATGAGAATTACTCCTTCCGTCGGGTCGTAGATACGAGCCAACAACTTCAGGAGTGTTGTCTTCCCTGCACCATTTTCACCAACGAGCGCCATACGTTCGCCTGGTTCAATGGTGAGGTTAACGTGTCTGAGCACCCACACGTCACTGTCCTGGTATCGGAACGATACGTCTCGAAATTCAATACGAGGAGGAGTCGTGAGTGAAAGGTGTGTTGGATGTGGAGCCTCAATAATCACGGGTTTTGTATCAAGTACGGTGAAGATGTCGTGTGCGTAGAGTGTTTGTTCGTACTGTTGTGCGATATTGCCAAAGAGGCTTGTAATCATACCGGCAAACTGTCCGAGAACACTCGTCATGAAGACAATGTCACCAATACCTGCGTTTCCTCCAGCAACCATTTTGACAACGAGAAAGAATGCGTAGCCGATACCACAGGCACCAACGAGTGCCGCAAGGACACTTGTCCACAGACGTGTTCGGTCAACTCCAATTTGTTCGCGTTTGAACGCCTCAATAATTGATTTTGCGCGCTCGATGAGATGCTCGGCACCTTGAAGGAGCTTTGTTTGAATGACAGGCTTTCTTCCTTGAAGATGATTGCGAATACTCCCGTATAACTTCTGTCGTGGACTATTCTCAGACCAAATGAACCACTGCTTGTTACCATAGCGCATCTGAACATATAGTGTTGGCATGAGACCAACAAGCACGACGACGAAGATGATCGGGTAGCGAACAGCGAGTCCGGCTGAAACAAGAATACCGATGAGCAGTGATACGTTGCCGAATTGTTGGTCAGCAACATTGACGATCGGATAGTTTCCTCGGTCGAATGCTCGCGTTATCAGATTTTGAAACTCAGCATTCTCGTAGTGGGCGATGTCAATCTCGGCACGCTTACGCATGATTTTGAGATCGATACCTTGCTGTGCCTCCACGAACCATCTCTTGTCGAAGTAGGTCAGGAATGCACCTGCAAGACGTGACAACGCCCATGAGCTCGCGTACAACATGACCAAGAACACAGGAATGACAAGTCCACGGGAAATTGAACCCGCAACTGCATCAATGATAGAACCTGTGATTTTTGCCTGTGCCAGTGGCAATACGTTGGTGATGGTTGTCAGTACAAGAATGAGTACTGCGTACCCGGGCTTGAAGCCCCACGCAAACTTACAGGAACGGATGACCGTTCCCATGAGATTTCGTGCTGTCTGCATGATTTTGTTCTCCTCCTTGGTTTGTGTCATATATACATTCTCGGACAGAAGATACTATCATACTGACTGTTGGAGTTTGTGATAGTTTGTGTACGAAATTGCGAGGACACCTAGCGCAATGAGTGGAAAAAGTACTGGCGCACCAAATCCATCAACGGCAATAATACTGAGTCCTGCGAATATAAAATCAAAACCAAACCCTGCGTATGCCCACTCTTTTACACGAGCTGGTACTTTTGGAATCATGAGTGCGAGAGAACCGAGAACTTTGAAGACGGTCAAAAGTGTTATGAAATAAATCGGATAGCCGAGGTGTGTGATGCCGTCAATCGACATTTGCGATTGAGATGTTAATGCTGGCATAACTCCTTCAAAAAGGAAGATTATTGTCGTTGAAATCCAAAATGCTACTTTTGCTTTTTTCATTAGTTATATATGTTATTCGCTTACAATAATCTTAAAACCTCCGTACGCCATCTTTTTCATATCAAATGGCATGTCGTTCTTCTTTTCTGGGTGTTTCTTCTGGTATTCTTCCATGCCCTTCATCACCTCTTTATTAATTCTGTTGCGGTCCGCCTTAGACTTGAAGACAATCCAAGAAAAAAACCACCTACACCTTCCCGGTCTCATCACGAACATCAATAAAAATAAGCTTTCCATGGTCGCGTCGTACGGAAACCCAACCTGCAATCGTAATACTACTGTCAATATGTTTTTCGAGGTCTTGTATGTAAATACGGTTTTTCATATGTGTTCAAGTATATAGGTTTTGTGCCCATTTCCAAAGAGGATAAAGTAACCTAAAAAATGTAAAACCGCCGGACCTTTCTCAAGGCCGGCGGTCGAAACCATAACGGTTTCGCAGTACTGTGGTTAGCTGTGGCGACTAAAAACTGCAATCTGCAAGTAAACCGAAATCTACGACCTTGCGTCTCGAACGAGCTGCGACACGATGGCGTCTGGAACATCCCCGAACGAATCGTAGAACATTCCCGTCGCGGGTGCTGATGAGAGGGTCGATTGGCGCCAGAAGATGATCTCGTCGACCATGATATCCGAGGACTTGAGATCCCGCGGAATCACTGGAACAGCGAGAACAATCTCCTTCACACCGAAACGACGTCGCAGCATGAGTGAAGCGGCCAGAGCCGTCCTGCCGCTGACGATCCCATCGTCACAGAGCAGAACCTTCTCCCCGACCTCAAACGACTCGCCGTTGTAGAGATGCTGACGCTGATGTGCTTTCTCCAGGAGCTGGTTTGCCCCGGGTATCTTGAGTGTCGAGACGTTTTGAATGTACATCAGCCGCAAGGGCTGCAGGTTCTCCATCTCAACCAACACACCCTCACCGAACGGAGTCACGATCAATTGGAAGGATTTTCCGTCTCCCATATCGTCGACGACGAGTGCGTTGAGAGAGATACCTGCGTCGGTAGCGATGCGCGCCGCGATAGGTACTCCTCCTCGTGCCAGACCAACGGCGACGAAACTCGAAACGTTCGGAAGGTCCTGCAGGACTTCAGCGCTCAGCTTTGCTGCGGCGTCCGTCCGATCTACAAAAAACATCTCTCTCCCCCCTTTTTTCTAAAAGGAAAGGAGGGGCTCGTCACCGAGCCCCTCCGGAGTTGTCCTCTGCCGACCGGTGTCGCTAGCAGGAGGAGATGTGGTCGCTGGCCGCGGTCTTCTTGATGCGATCGAGGTCCAGGCCGATGTAGGTGGCGAGCCGCTGGGCGCCGTCGGCGATCACGTGGTTGGCGATCGAGACGGCGAGCAGCTGCACGCCGGGACGGGCGTGGACGGGGATCGGTTGGCCTGCCAACTGCGCCCGAACGATCAGAGCCGAGTGACCGAGGGCCTGCTCGGCGGCCGCGTGCTTGTCGAGCCCGTTGGCCTGGAAGTCCCACTCCATCCCGCACTTGTGGATCGGATAGCGCGGATCGATGTTCTTGGTAGCCGGGACTTCCGGCTTGTGCCCCGCGTTGGACTTCGTCATGGTGAGTCTCTCCCTGTGACAAGGACCGTCGAGATTGACGTCCGTTTGGAATGCTAGCATGTCTAATATATTCTGTCAAGTACTCCGGAACGATGTAACAAAGAGCAAAAATTTAGCATTGTTAGTCCCGATTTCAATAGACTAAATAGAAACGGCGCCGCGATGACTTCGTCTTGGCTGAGTCGGTTGACTTGGTCAGGCCCAGCGGAGACGTTTTCTTCAGAGAAGGTGGAACCATAAAAAATAAAATTATTCCTGCAACGTACCTAAAAAGCCACAAAAGAAAACCCCAACCCAACGCATCTTTATAAAGATGTGTATACATAGAGTGTGTACCTTATATTAATATGCTGCGTGCATTGATGAATAAACTTCTGCTGTTTTTTCAGTATCTTGTTTACTTTCTAAAAATACATGTGCGTCTGGGCTGTATCTTGCTGCGAGGTCAAGTACGAGTTGATATTTTGTATTCAACGTCTCTCCGTAGTGTGATGGTGCATACAAATGAATAACTCGAATCCGTGTTCCAAATATTTTAAACCAGGAAGTAAGTTCAGCTTCCCAGTCTGCAGGATCAACATCGTGAAGAGCGTGGTTTATATCTAGTGTAATTCCGATATGATCTTCAACAGTTTCGGTGGTAACACCATTTGCCATACAGTATTCGGAAATATACTGTACGAGCGTGTGTATATCTTCAGGAGTTTGTCCCCACGCTCCCTCGGCACCTTTTTTCGGCATATTTTCAATCGCAATTGAACATGAAGGAGTATTTTCAGTGACGTGATTTGTAAAACTTTGTGCACACAAAGAAGCATAGTGCGTTAGTAGTGCGTGTTGTGCTTCGGCGGATAATTCTTTCCATAGTTGGTCGCGGAGTGCCAGTGGGTGCATCGTATACGACTCGATTCCAAGTTCTGAGGCATACTCAAGAGTAGTGCTCATATGTTTTTTGTTTTGTATCTCAAGGGTTTCAGGATCTATCTTGGGCGTTTCTCCGTGAATTGAAATATCAACATCTGGATGTGCCTCACGGAACGCACGAAGTGTATCACACGCTTCTATAATTTCTTCTTCGCTTCTTTTTCTAAAATCAAATTGCACAGAAGGAAGCCCGAGGGTTTCAGCAAGATGAATGTGGTCTAAAAGACGCGTGTGGGTTCCGTCTTTTT
This sequence comes from Candidatus Campbellbacteria bacterium, assembly GCA_016699465.1. NCBI lineage: Bacteria > Candidatus Campbelliibacteriota > Candidatus Campbelliibacteriota bacterium. The sequence continues at coordinate 129,005 of CP064977.1, forward strand.
GTTCTGTACAAAAAACAATACCAAGATTCTCGTGAAGTTCTTGGCGTTTTTCTGCAAACTGTTCTGTTTCGGTGGAATGTGTGGGTACAGATTCAAAAGACATACAATTACAAAATCCCTACCTTTTCGCGGATTTCTTTCATTTTTTCTTGTGCGTGGGGACGGATTTTATCTCGTCCCTCAGAAATAACGCGGTTTACCAACTTAGTATCGCTTGCAATTGTTGCTCGTTTCTCTCGAAGAGGGGCAATAAATGCGTCAAGGTCTTCGATTAATGTTTCCTTAAGTGTCTTAAAGCTAGATATATTCGCTTCGTAGAAAGGTTTGAGTTCGGCTTCTGGTTTAAAAAGTGTATGAATTGCAAAAAGGTTCTGTGGAAATTCTCCTCCCGAATTTGTCACGATAGACATAACTGCCTTTATGATTTCTTCGCGTGTCGCAAAGAGTGGAATGGTATTGTTGTAGCTTTTGCTCATCTTTTGTCCGTCAGTACCAAGTACAATTCCCTGCTCTTTCAAAATAAGAGGCTCAGGAACAGTAAACGTCTCACCAAAGGTAAGGTTAAACTTCTGTGCGATGTCACGGGCATACTCCACGTGCTGTTTTTGGTCTGCGCCAACAGGTACAACATCTGCATTAGGAAGCAAAATATCTGCCGCCATAAGAACCGGGTAATCAAAAAGTCCCACTGTCGCTTCCTTTCCTTTTGCGACTGCATCTTTGTATGCGTGAGCGCGTTGCAAATATGGAACAGTGACCAGTGTATTAAAAATCCACGTCAGCTCAGTTACTTCTGGAATATCTGATTGAATGAAGAGTGTTGTTTTCTCTGGATCAATGCCAATTGCCAAGTAATCAATAATCACATCACGCGTATCTTGTGCGAGCGTTTGTGCATCCTGTACGCCAATGAGTGCGTGATAGTTGGCAACAAAAATATAATTCTCATGTGTTTCTTGCAGTTCAACAAATTGCTTCATCGCGCCAAAATAGTTTCCGATATGTGGTCGTCCTGTTGGTTTTACACCAGAGAGTGCAACTTTCTTTTCTTTTGTTGAACCGATACCAAACATAGAATAGCTTGTTAGTTGATTAGCTGGTTAGCTTTATTAGCTTATAGAAATGTGAGAAAGTAAGTCACCCGCGGATACGCGCTCTTGTTTCATAGTATCGCGATCACGAATGGTAAGTGTTCCATCTTCAAGTGTTTGGTGATCAACAGTAACACACACAGGTGTTCCAATCTCATCTTGTCGGCGGTAGCGCTTTCCTATTGAACCGGATTCGTCGTACAACACGCGTGCACTCTTGGAGAGTTCTTTGTATATTTCTTGTGCTTTTTCAGACAACCCATCTTTCTTCATTAAAGGCAATACAGCCACTTGGTAGGGCGCAATTGCTGCTGGTAGACCCAACACCACTCGAACATCATCTTCAACAGGTTCCTCTCGGTATGCATCACACAAGACGGCAAGAACAGTTCTATCAACGCCAAGAGAAGGTTCAATAACATGTGGAATAAAGCGTTTTTTTGCTTCCTCATCAAAATAACTCAAATCAACACTCGAGTGTTCAGCGTGAGCTCCGAGGTCGTAGTCGGTGCGGTATGCAAGTCCGTAAAGTTCTTTCTGACCAAATGGATAGTCAAATTCAAAGTCAATGGTGCGTTTTGAATAGAATGCAAGATCTTCAGGAGCGATTTCGTGTTCGTGGACATGTTCACTTTTGAGTCCGATTTCAGCGGTCCATGCAAGCATCTGCTTTCTCCAATCTTCAAATGCTGCTTCCCAATACTCAGGTGCAACAAAGTACTCCACTTCCATTTGCTCAAATTCACGCACACGGAACAAAAAGTCGCGCGGAGCAATTTCATTGCGGAATGCTTTTCCAATTTGTCCCAATCCAAACGGCAACTTAGGATGCAGGGAGTCCATCACGTTCTTGAAGTTTACAAACATTCCTCCAGCAGTTTCAGGACGAAGATATACATCAGATGAAGAGTCGTCATCAGCACCAATGGCTGTCTTAAACATCATGTTAAATTGCTTCACATCACCAAGTGCTCCCCCACAGTCGGGACATTTCTTTGCGTCATCAAGCTGATCAGCACGAAATCGGTGTTTACACTTTGTACACGCAACGAGTGGGTCTGAAAATCCAGACACGTGTCCAGACGCTACCCACACTTTTGGATTCATTAAAATAGCAGCATCCACACCGTACATATCATTTCGGTCATGAATAAATCGTTTCCACCAGAGTGCTTTGATGTTGTTTTTGAGCTCTACACCTAAAGGTCCGTAATCAAATGTTCCTGCAAGACCGCCGTAAATTTCGGAACCTTGGAAGATAAAGCCGCGCCGTTTGCACAGCGATACTATCTTTTCCATCACGTTAGAGCCTTCGTCTTTGGTCATCCCATTAGAGATAGGAAATGGAATACATTTCCGTATCGGTTAGATTTTTAAAACAAAACTAGATATATTCGTTGCCCTGTTTCCCATTCGAATCCAAAACTGTGGAATCTCTAACGGGACCAGTACAAAAATAATACCATACGGAACGTAAAAAGCCCGCCATGGAAATGGTGGGCTCGAGTTGCGAAAAGAACATCTGAGAAAGTTGGACGAGACGAGGGCTTGGGGTCGGTACTAAGGACCGTTGGGACACAATCGCGGTGGTGGTGTGCCCGTAGTTACGGCCGATGCGGTCGATTTATCGAACTATACTTCCCGGTACGACCCCTTGAACCGTGCCAGAGGATTACGTAAGCCACACACAGGCACCTGTACCTGCTGTGCTCTTGATCGACGCAATCATGATCTGTCGCTCTCTTATTTTGTCGTGGGAGCTCCCTCCTCACGATATAGCGACCTAGCGCCCTGCGCAGGGTTTTTCCACCTAATGGACCCCCTTCGCCCTCGTCTCGTCCGCATGTACCTTACCAAAACGTACTTTTTTGGTCAATTGACTTTTCTACTATATGTAGCATACAAAAAGCCCCGCCAACGCACGGTGGTGCGTTAGACGGGGCGAAGGTGGCGTTTTCTAGGCGGTGTTGATGTCCTGAATGAATTCGCTGAATGTCACCCATTCTTGAACTGCACATCGGAGCTTTTCACCAGTGAGGCGTACGTCCCCGAGTTCCATGCAGTTTCTCCAAAAACAACAGTGGACGATACTATTTTTGTCGTCAAAACGAATCCGTAGTGCCCACCACGAACCAAGAGTCATAAGGTTTCCATTACGGAAAATACCAAATTGACGACCTCTCTTGAAATTAAAAAGATGAATCTCTCGGGCAACGCCAGTGCCATTCGGTTGCTTCTTCATGCATCCCCCCTCTCAAAAAAGAACATTAGGACTCTACGCAAACTATACACTTACTATCAACATAAATCTATTGAATACGTTGAGTCTAAAAGCCTGGTACGCGTTTATTGACAATGTTTTAAGTAACGGGTAGTATCTTCTCCGGTTCAGGCAACGTCTGGCGAAATCGAGGGTTCGAACCCCTCGGGAGAAACCTCGGAGTGAGTAAATTTGTTTCTCTGGGCGTACTGATAGCTATCCCAAGATGCGTAGAATAGGTGGGAGACTGCGACATTCGATCTCCGGGTCGAATTGAGTCGATGTGAAATACCACCCAATCTGGGAGACAGAGCGTTCCTCCGAACGCTGCTATCAGTTGCTTGAACCACTCGGGTCCACGATTACGCATCGCGGACCTTTTTTATACATGCAACAAACAGTCACATGGTTTTTCTTTGAGAATTATCCTCTGTTCTTTGATAGTGTTGATGAACACTTTTTGACTACCAGAACCAGTTGCTAATCGTTTATCAAGTGGTGTGTGGTGTTGGTATCCTCGGCGAGAGAATTCTTTTACCAACGCTTCATGGCGTGTGTAGAGCGCCTTTTTCTTTCCTACCCAACGCAGTGTTTCTGGATGATGTGCGTACCCACCCTTCCCTTTGTGTTTTGTGAGAATGTTCCATAGACCATGAAGCTCGCGATGTTCGGCGAGCAAATGTTTTCTGCATAAATGTTGTGGATGTATGTCCCAAACGCGCATGCGATTCTGCAGAATCGCGCCACGTACTGTTGATTGTTACGTGGCGTAATTCCAAAATTAAAGTTGGTAAAGCGTGTTACGCGGCGAAATCGTATTTTTGTATTTTATAACCTTTGTACGATATACCAAACAAGAAGAGCGAGTCCTCCCCACCAGCCGATGTCGGAAAGTATCAAACCAACAATAATTTTATTTTGAAGAGATGTTGGTAAGAGTTCTGTCTGCCGTCCTTCGCGTTCGCGTGCGAGTAAAAACGGGCTGACGTAAAACGATAGAAAAATACCGTTCACTATGAGCACGCACGCAATAAGTGCATGGTAGAGAGGAATACCAGTAAATGACTCATTTCGATAGAAAATAACTCCTCCTATGATTGCGAGGGTGATACCAAGCCAAATAAGAGGTTTGGTGACTTTGTGTGTGCGTGTGGTAGCCTCTGTCCAATATGACGATTTTCTTCCTAAAAACCCATGAATATCAATAACGGTAACTGCCCCCAGCCCCACGATGAAGCCCGAAATAAAGATAAATAATCCAATAGCATCCAACATAATCAAAAATTATTTAAGTGCAGTAAGTATGAAGTATGCAATAACGCTTGTGAGTGCAGTAACTAGTACTCCCCACCCCATATCAATGAGTGTCATAGACGTAGGCCATCCAGCAATAGTTGCATGATTGGTGAGATCGTATGCACCGTATGCGACGAGTCCCAAGAGTGCCCCTCGCCAGAGTGCTTCAATCCAGGATGCAGATGAAATAGCCGGCATAACTGCGAGTAGGAGTACACCAAGTGCATAGAGAGGATAAAAGAACGCGACCGGAATGAGGTTGATTGATTTGCTAAAAAGAAATCCCATGTGTTCTGCATAAAACTTTTTTGCCAACACAAGAATCCAGAGTGCATCAAGTGCAGTGAGTGGTAACAGTGTTGCAAGATAGGCTAGGAGTGTTTGCATACGATTTAGTGAAATCGCGCCGTGTATCATCAATTGTTACGCGGCGGAATTTAGGTACGTTATGGTTAGTTGTAATGTTGTCGCGAAAGAAACCCAGAGAAGATATGGAATATTCGCGTACACAATCCAGCGTAAATCTGCTGAAGCGTGCCAGAGTGACCATAGTGCCCAAATCAATGTTGCGAGCACAAGCAGCACGTCCACTGCCGCGAGAAGGTTGTTCCTTAGACCAAACTGGAGTGGTGTAAATGCAAAATTAAAAACAAGATTGAGTGCGAATGGTAGCGCAATCATCCAAGGAAGTTGTTTAGTGAATGCTTTGTAGAATACGGTACTGAACGTAACTGCAATAATTGCGTACAAAAAAGTCCACGCTGGGCCAAAGAGCCAACTCGGTGGCGCCCATGATGGTTTGATTAACGTTGAGTACCAGGTGTAGGTTGGATTCATATGTGATTGAGTACAATCATGCCGTGAGGCCGATGTAACAAAATTAGATTATTACGTGACCTCATTCTAGCACTTTTTGTAAGAAAAGTTTTTAATTTCAAAAATGTAAAGAGCCCCAGCAACTGTGCTGGGACTCGGATGTCCGAATGCGTCGGACGCGCGTACAGGGTTACGGAGTGGTCGCCGGGGGTCGCGCCGTGAGGCGGACCTCCAGGGTGGTGGCGCCGTCAGCCCCCACACCGCTCTCGATGGTACTCGCCACGAGGGCAGTGTCCCACTCCACGCTCCCGTTTCGGATGGTCCAGAGAAACAGCGGGTGCGCGGAGGGTGTCAGAGGTGGGGTGATCGTCGGAGCCGGAGAAACCGTTCCGGGAGCGGGCGACACCAGAGGCGTCACGCGCGGTGCCGGTGCGGGAGCGGGCGGTGAAGTCCTCCGCCGGCCACCCGAGAGTGCCCCGAGGTAGGTGATTCCAGCGACGAGCGCTGCGGCCAGAAGCAGTAGCAGCAGGGCGAGGATGATCTTGCCCTTGGTCGTGATGAACGACCAGAGGCTGTCACCGAAGCTTGCTGCCGGAAGCGCCTTTGCGATCGGCGGTGCCGGCTGCGTCGGAGCGATGACGGTCACCTTGATCGGCAGCGCCTCGATCCGGTTCCCACAACTCGCTTTGTAGCGAGGGGTCCCGTCGCGATCGACGAGGACCACGTCGCCCGGCTCGAGCCGAGCGAACTTGTAGCTCGACGGGCCGACGCGGTTGAGGACCTCCAAGGGCTCCCTCAGGATCTTGGCGGAGAGGCCCAGGTGGGCCTGCTCGGCGGCCGTCAATGGGTGGTTGAAGGTCGGGTAGGTGGACTCGTCGATGAACGTGGGCGTGTCCGCCCACGAGGCGCCGACGATGGTCAGCAGACAGAGGGCGAACAACAACGCGATTCTCTTCATTTCTCGATCTCCTTGTGGAGCGGGTTGTCTGAGACACCGGACAGGAACAATTCCTGTCTATGTTCTGTTGACTATTATAGCAAACTTAAAACATTTGTCAAGTACTATTTTTCAACCCTTTTCTGATTTCCATCCAGAGTCGCCCAATGTGATTTAAACCCTTCCCATCTTCCCCATCATCCCAAAAACCATCTCCAGGTGGATAGGTAACGATGTGCTTCACAATCTGTAGTTCTCCAGAGTCAAGAAGTGCCTGCCGTATTTCTTCGTGTTGCTCCGCTTTCAAGCGCATGAGCTTCTCCATGATGTGGAGCTTATGTTCTTCACTTTTAAATTCTGGAATTTGAAGATGTTTATACTTTGACGATACTTGCCATGCTTGTACTGGACTGTGCGCTGTACGAATTTCTTCAATGATCTGTGAGTCCGTGTATCGCATACATTGGTATGCGTGTTCAAGTGTTGGATAAACCACACCCTCAATCTCAAGTGCGTGAGCAGTGTATGGAGAGAAGTATATGTAGAATTTTTCTAGTGGGTATTTCATCGGGGTTGTAGTTTCTTTTTATTTTTCAGCACGGACAACAAGAAAAAGATCTCGCGTAACACTTTTCTCTTTCAACGTCTCATATTTTTGAAGCTCATCAGCGCCCATGTTTCTTCTGTGGTCCTCAGAGAGTTCAACAACTTTTGGAACGTGATACGAAATATTTTTGAAATGAGCATGTTCTACACTTTCAATAATGGATTCTTCATTCGGGTGGTTGTAGTAGACAATCTTGATGTTTCCTAGCATCGCCGTGTGTTTCGTGAGTGTTACTCCACGCGTGTTTGTTACAGGATCACCTGCAGACTCTTTCGTACCCCAGTATGCCGGGTGGTGGGTTGAAAACACAAGCATTCCCTGTGGTTTTAGGACGGTGTGAATACCTGCAAGGAGTACATCCCAATCAGATGCGTAGTGAAATGCGAGGCTTGAATATACAACATTAAAAGATTCTTTCTCAAACGAGGTGCCAATATCAATCATGTCCAATATGAAAAACTCTACTTGAGGAAATTTTGCACGAGCGGATGCAAGTAACTGCTCCGAGATATCAATACCCACAATCTTTGCCGCTCCCCTTTTCTGTATTTCGTCTATTTCCTCCCCACTTCCAACACCAATACACAGCACCGACATGCCCGAGAGATCTGCTGGAAGGAGTGCTTCCATGGCAGGTTTTTCCATGTATTTATGTGCGACGTTTGTTTTGAGTGCATCTTCCCACTCAAGCGCGTGTTCGTCGTACTGACCTGCGTTGTGTTGTGTGTCTTTATTCACCTGATTTTAGTTAAACCTTTTCCATATTCCCTGGGTAACAACTTCTACGTTGTCGCCAACAACTTGCACCGCTGACTGATCATCAAGCGCATACAGAGGTACATCAACACCTTGTGCTACCTCGTCTATCAATTCAGATGCTCTTGGAAAGTAAGGAGAGTTCATATGTGGCACCACAAGAAAATCAACGAACCCAAGACCTTCATTACTTGCACCATCAAGAATAGGTTCATTGTAGAGTCGTTGCATTTCTTTCTCTAGTAGATTCGGAGAAGTAACCATGCTACCGGCACTGATACCTACATATACACGGCTCTTTAATAATTCAGGTAGAGCTTCAATTAAGCCAGATTTTTTTATTTGAGCCATCAAGTACGAGGTATTACCTCCACCAAACAACAACACGTCGGCGTGTTGCAATCGTGGAAGCCAGACTTCTTTTGACACGGCTGCGATATCTACAATATCAACTTCCTTAAAACCAAGTTCTGTGCATTTTGCCAAGTCACTGATGAGCCACTCTTTATCTCCTTCTTCAACATTTGCAGCGGTTGGTATAAAGGCCAGTGTTGCGTCAATAAAATCTTTCCCGACGAGTTTACGTAGAGTGTCAATAATCGTTTTGTTTGTAAATCCACCTGAAGTTAGTAAGAGTTTCATGTGATTGAGCACAATCATGCCGTGAGGCCGATGTAACAAAATTAGATTGTTACGTGACCTCATTCTAGCACTTTTTGTAGGAAAAGTTTTTAATTTCAAAAATGTAAAGAGCCCCAGCAACTGTGCTGAGGTTTTGGTGTCCGAATGCGTCAGAAGTAGGTTTTTAATAGAAAAAAGTGTGACCTCAAGAATTTTTTATCATTTTTGACAAAAGTATATATTCAAAGTATATTTATAAAAGAACCGTTCTTGTCAACAAAGGAGAAATCATATGGATTCAACCACAAGGGGCCTTATAAGACAAGTTGGAAACCACCATGGCCTTGATTCCAATCAGATGGAGAATCTCCTCAGGGCTATGGGGGAACACTTCGCCGATGTTGAGTTTTATATGCACCTCGAGGAAGAAGAACGTCTCTTCCCTCCCACGGAAGAGGAATTGGCAGCAGAAAGATTTGATTTCCTTTCTCAAGATGATTCTTTCGAAGAGGAATCGTGTACTCCCACGCTCGATAAGATCATCGAGCGTGGGATGGAGCAAACCAATCCGCTCTTCGAGGCACTGTCCGAGTGCCTTATGCGTTTTGCTCGGGTCGCAGCCTCTAAGGAGGCGTAGCAATTCATTCCCGCTCGTGTTGTAACGTTTCGGCCAGCCGTCTCTGATGGCTGGCCGTTTCACTTTATATTTGAAAGCCGCCAACTAGTCCGTCCCCGTCCGTTCTTCCAACCCACTCTCGCCCGCCGGCATCTCACCGGCGGGCATTGTATTTTGCTTGTCTACCTATCCCACAGAAAGTTGTTGCCGAAGATTTATTTTAGTATCTCTTCAGGAATTGAAAAGGGGCGCCGCACACCGAAGTGTTTGGCGTCCCTTGAGAGCAGTTACCGACGTTGTGGTGTTGCTTAGTCGTCGGCTTCGCTCATGATGCGCAGCAGGTCGAGGAACAAGTTGATGATGTCGAGGTAGAGCGACACCGCGACGTCGACGGCGTTGTCGAGTGTTGCCGGAATCTCGCTTGCTCGGTACATGTCGTAGCCGATGTAGAGCGAGAAGATGCCGGCGCTGATGTAGTCGATGATGCCGACGCCCTGAATCGCAGGGATGAAGATTCGAGCGAACGACACGACCACCAGGGCTAGCAGTGCCCCGAACAACGCGCCGCCGATGGAGCGGTAGAAGTTCGGAAACAACAAGCCGGTGATGGCCATCACGATGGTCACCAATCCGGTCATCGTCGCCGCTCGTTCCACCAGACCCGGATGTAACTTGGTGTACATCGCGAGCAGTGGCCCGATGATGGCGGAGATACCGCCGACCACGAGGTTGAACCCGACGAACGAGATGAGCGGGTTGTCGCTCTTCGCCGACATGAAAATCCCGACGATCGGAATCCCCAGACCGACGAGGAGTAGGGTGACGATGTTCGGCGTCCATCCAGCCGTCGTCTTGGCGATCAAGGTCGTGAAGGTAAACCCCCACGCCAAGATGGCGCCGAGAACGAAGTAGAACGCGCCGCGCGTCATCGTGTCTCCACCACTGCGGTTCCACACTGTCGATTCCATCTTTCCTGCTCTCCTCTCTTGTGCGTCTCCACATCACCACGATATGGAGGTATGTCTGGAAAAAATAATAACCGTTTATTTATGTTTTGTCAATCCTGTTCTCTCTACACCCTCTCGTTGGGTTGGAGGATGCTGAGGCGGTTGCCTTCGGTGTCGGTAAACGCAACAAATTTTCCAACGCCGGGAATGTCGACTGGAAATCCGTGAATTACTCCACCGTTTGCTTTCACACGCTCCATACCCTCTTCAATATTGGGAACTGCTATAACGACTGAGGGATGTTGTGCTTCAGGTTCAACGACGTGCTTTTGATAGAAGCCACCATTGATGGTGCCTGGCGTTTTGACCATGCGGTTCTCATCAGTCTCCGTTGTGGTAACGGTGATGTAATCCCCCATCTCAGCTCCGAGTTGGTGTGTTTGCCAACCGAACGTTTTCTCATAAAAGGAGCGCATACGCTCTCGGTCTTCTGCGGGTAATTCAAAATGTACAACAGGATTTGGTTTCATATGTGATTGAGTACAATCATGCCGTGAGGCCGATTTAGCAAAATGTATTTACTTCTAAAGCATTAAGTATACCATTTGCACACTTATCTATCCCACAGAAAGTTATTGCCGAAGTGGCCGTACTTGGCTGTCTCGCGGAATTGGGGCTTCCTCAAATCAAGTGCCTCAATAATCGCACGAGGTCGCAAATCGTATCCAGTAATTTTTTCTTGCACGCCGTCAATCATCGCAACTGCCATCAAAGGTTCAGCAACTCCTATCGCATACGCAATGTGCACAAATACTTCCTGCGCACCACGCTCTCGCAGATAGTCACAGGCAATTTTGCGTGCAATGTATGCTCCACTCCGGTCTACTTTTGTTGCATCTTTTCCTGAGAACGCTCCACCACCCACAGGAATAGAAGGTCCGTAGGTATCCACAGCAATTTTGCGTCCTGTGAGTCCTGTGTCGGCATCAAATCCGCCGATGGTCCACGCGCCGTTTGGATTGCGCATCCAGACGTCCTCAATTGTTTTTCCCTCGGGTAGAAACGGCGTTACTTCTTGCGCCACAACTTCTTCAAGCACCACGTCACTCATATCTCCGCTCTCGCACAAGGACGTGAGGACGCACGAGACTTTCCCATTTTCAACAGTCACTTGTGCTTTGCCATCATGCTTCCCCATCGCACGCACTAATGTTCGTGAGAGCACGACAGGCAACGGCATGAGTTCGGGTGTTTCAGCGGTTGCGTAGCCCACCATGATTCCTTGATCACCTGCGCCGTCATGGTCAACACCCCGACCAATTTCAGGACTCTGCGCCACAATGTTCACCGTGATACCAATAGGTGTGTCATATCCGCAGTCGCGGTACACATCCTGCGCTATTTTGCGGAAGTTAACGTGTGCGGTTGTGGTTACTTCTCCTGTAACGGTAATGAGCCCATGTCCGCCAACTGTTTCAACGGCAACACGTGCATGAGGGTCTTGTTCAAGACATGCGTCTAAAATGGCGTCTGATATTTGGTCGCACACTTTGTCAGGATGCGCGAGTGTCACCGCTTCTGCTGTTTGCATGGAAAGGGTTGGTTTTTCTAACACTCCTTTATCAACTAAGTGCCCGGTCATTTCTTCAACAATTTGTTCCTTTGATTTCCCTTGTGTGGAAATAAGTGCAATAAGTTTTTTCATAAAAAAATTCCTCTAATAAGAGGAAAGATTTTTTGCGGGGACGAGGCGCAAACATATCTTTCCTGACAGCTTCCACTGTCGGTTGGACGGAGCACCTTGCTTTTGCAGGTTGCTGACGGGTCATAGAGCCAATTCTCTCGCCGTCTCTTCATACAACTATTTAGTTGTGGCTATACGATACCATAAATAACAACGCTTAAAAAGCCTCTGGCTATGCCATTTTTGTTGTCCACTTTGAGGAGTATGAGGGTAGGAGTACTCTTAATCGCATATGAAAAATAATCAAATAGAGCTTATTGCTCGGGCGGTTATTATCGACAAAGATAAAATGTTACTTTGTGAAAACAAGAAAAGAGGTCACTACTTTTTACCGGGTGGACATGTAGAATTTGGAGAAGGTGTATCAGACGCCCTTACGAGAGAAATGAATGAAGAACTTGGTGTTTCAGGAGTAGTCCAAGAACTAATCGGGGTTTTAGAAAATACATTTACCATTGACGAAGAGGTTCACCACGAATTCAATATGATATTTTTGGCAACACTTTCGAAGACTGATGTTGTTTCGCAAGAAGACCACATTGAGTTTCATTGGGTAGAGCAAAAAGATGTATCAGGAACACCTCTACTTCCAAAAGAACTCCACACCTTGATACCGCAATGGTTTAAGGACAAAAAAGTATTTTTTGAATCTAATTTTTAATCCCTAACAAACATAAAAAGGTGTTTGACCGTGCCGTTTTTTAATCTACATGAATGTGGAGTTTCTTTTCTTTTATTTTTGATGCTTCTGCCAACGCCTCAGAGATTTCTTTTAAGTGTAGGCGTATCATTTCATTTGGAATGTGCATGGTATTGTAACCTTTTTTGTGAGAGAAATACCCTCTGCCCAGATCCTTCAAGATTTGATGGGGGTTTGTAAGGTGTTGGATTCCGTCAACTTCAACGTTTATTTTTGCGTCAGGGATTCCAAGGTCAATGTGTTTGTGACCGTCATAGGGTTCAACTAAAACCCTTACTCCATGCTTTTCGAGGGCTTCCTTCAAATCTTTCGCCTCTTTTGTTGGAGCTCGATATTTTTTTATTATTTTTAATGTCTTTTCTGCAGTTTCTTCCATATGAATATTTTAGCATTTTCACAAAAGAAAAGGAGTATAATATAGGTATATAGCAGAGGGTCGTCGACTCACTAAAAAGCTATTGAACATAGAAAGTTATATGGGTAGACCAAAAATTATCATCAAACCTTCAAAAAACAATCAAAGGGTGATTAGTGTTGTGGGTGGAAACGGTGAAAAACTTTTGACGAGCGAGACACTGAAAAGTGACCAGGCAGTCAAGGTATCTCTCGCAGCCATAAAGAAAGCGGTTCCAAATGGGGTGGTTGTGGATAAAACCAAAAAAAAGTAGGTCACTGAGCAAACGTGCTGGTTTAGTGAGTACTTGAGGAGAAGGAGAATTGATTGAGTTGTAGCCACTCTCCAATGGGGCATGAAAAGCACACCTCGCTTATCAAAAACCACCCAATGGGTGGTTTTTGAAACTATAGAAAAGATGCCTGACCACATTTCCCCCTAGGACAAGTATTTGAGGGCAGACTGCTCGTCTTTTTCAACAAAGATTTCAACGGCTCGCTTTGCCTTTTTAAGTAGGTTCTTTGCTTCTTTTCGTAGTCGCAAAGCTTCCAGTACTTTGTCTGCAAGTTCTTCTTGCTTCTTTTCTGACAACATCGGGATTTTGACTTGCAAAGCACTTTCTGGCTTCAAATGGGCGATAACTGCACCACCTGACATACGTTCAATCTGGGCTTTGCAATAAAAAGAGTTGAGGACTAATGCAAGATAGTTATTGTTTATCTTTACCTTCGGCTTGAGGCGTAGAAATGCACCGCTTACAATCGCATCAACGTCCTCACTGAGAGCAAACGAGATGCCGATTGTACCGTCTTTTGTGAACAACACGTCGCCCTTCTTCGGTTTGTAGTTATTCTTCAACCCTTCGTAAAGTTCTTCTGAGATTTTTCTTTCAACATCTTCAATGCCGTAGATAGTGAAATCGGAAACACGCACAAAATCTTTTCCTTCTTCTGCGTATGCTTCGCTTCCAACTTCAACACCTTTCTTTATTGACACAATATCGCCAAGTTTTTCTTGTGGGATAGATGACACCTTTTTCACTATCTCATCGTATTTTGGTTGCCAATACTCGGCATCAAATCGGTTATCTACAAGACAATCACTGAAGTTTCGGACCGAGATTGCTTCTTCAGTTCCTTTGTATCCTTTAAGGTTTATTTCTTTGAGAAGCATCTGCTCGGCCTCATCGTACCTTTCTTTTGAGAGAAGAAGCTTCGTATGTAGGGTATCTAATGCATCTCGGAGCTTATTTTTTAGCCCCTCAGCAGCTTCTGGCATAAGCACACTCTCAATATCAGAAACATTCAACTTTAGTTGAACATTTCCACTTGCCATACGAAAGATTTGCTTCTGTCCAAAATCTGACAACAAAAAGAAAGCGATGTATGCCTTGTCTATTTCATCGGTCTTTGCAGAAAACGCTAGACCTATATTGTTCTCGCTTATCGCAACTTTTCCGATTTCCTTAGTGATGATACTTAGACGACCTACGGTGCCGATTTTTGAAAAAACGATGTCGCCAACTGAAAGCTGGTACTTTTTGAGTTTTGTAAAATTGTCATCGCTAACAAATACCATTTGTTCTTTATCAAGAAAGATGTCTTTGATGTCTGAAATACGAACAAAGGGGTATCCTTCGGTAAGATAACTCTCACTCTTGAAGAAAGACCCAAACGGTCCACTGAAAACCCTTACATCGTAAACACCTTTGATTGTCCGTGCTTTCTTCTTTACGAGAGTTTCAATCTTGTTCAGATAGACGGGGTCGTAATACTCGGCATCCAAACGCCTATCAGCCTGAGCCCTGCTTAGATTAATGATTGAAAACGATGCTGTTTGTAAGTTTGGTTGCATGGTTATTTCAGAAAGCCAAGACCTTGCTCTTTACCCCAAGCGACAAACGCTTCAGCTATTTCGTCAAGGTCGCTTAGATATTTAGGATTACCGTCTGCATCTTTCACAATTTGACCTTCTTTGTCCTTCTCAAAAATATAATCGCCACTGTTGTTTTTGAAGGATTGCTTTTGAGTAGCAAAGAAAATCGGATAGTCGGCTACCTTCGGGCTACCGCTCTTATCAAGTTCTTCCTCGGTCCATTTTTGCAAGAAGATGATTGAGGTCTTTGTTCCTGTGTGTGGCTTGAACGAGTTTCCGTGAAGTCCTACGACCGCAAGGATGCGTGCCTTCTGCATTATGTGTTTACGCACATATTCTTGGCTCGTGTTGTTGAAGATGCCTTGAGGTAAAACAACCGCCAAGCGACCGCCTGCCTTTACGAAATCAAGGTTGCGTTCAATGAAGAGCAGGTGTCGCTCAACCTTGTTTTGAAGTTTGCCTTTAGCGTTCTTTCCAAGCACATACTGAGCCAAGAGATGCTTCTCTTTGATTTCACCTGCAAAAGGCGGGTTGGCAAGAAGTATGTCAAAGCCGAGATGTTGAAGTGTGCTTTGGTTATGTCGGTTCGTTTCAAAGTCGGCAAACTCACGGACCAGTTTGAGGTCTGAAAGTTCGCTCTTGAAACGGTCGGACCATTCTCGTGTGTCAAGCGATGATGACTTGAAGATGTGGCTTTTACCATCGCCTGCGATGAGCATAATGGCACGGCTGATTTTGGTTGATTTCTCGTCAAAATCTATGCCCCAAAGATACCTGCTTGCGTATTCTTTGCGTGCTTCCATGGTAGGTAGGTTTTTCCAAACGTACTGCATGGCGTGGACCAAAAACCCTGCACTACCGCACGCTGTATCTATTACATACTCTTTCTTTTGTGGGTTGAGCATCTGCACACACATATCAATCACAACACGAGGTGTGAAGTATTGACCTTTCTTTCCTTTGGCTACATCAGGGAGTAGGTACTCAAACGCTTCATCAATAATGCGTAGATTTGCACCGAACAAGCGGACATCTTGAAGTTCGCCAACGCACACAGAAAGATGCTCAGGACTGAGTTTTATTTCTGTGTTTTTTTCAAAAACATCAGACCACTCTGCTTTTGCTTCTTCAAAGAGTCCATCAATGATACGTTTTGTTTCTTCAGGTTTTCCTGTCGGACTCTTTCGGAAATGTAGCTCTTCATTCGGTCGGCTCAACGCTTCCTTCTCATCATAAAGCTTGACGTAGATGAGTTTGAAGATTTCGTCAAAACTGTCGTTTCCTGAGTTTGCAAGCACGAGCTCTTCAAGGGTCTTGATTGTTTCCTTCAAGTCATCTTCTCGTAGGTCCTTCAGGGTCTTACGCTTTGCGAGCACATCTTCAACCTCTTCATCTGAAGCAGGGATGTCATCCAGCGTGTCATCAAAATCCTTCGGGTAGGGACGATAGAGGATGAGGCGTGTCTTACCGTTTACTGCAACGCCTACAGGAGCACCTTCAGCATTGAGATACGACTTCAATTGTTGAACATCATTCTCTTCATTGGGAGCTTTTACCTCAATAATGATTTTTGGGGTAATGCCGTCTGGTCGGTACACAACAATGTCAGCACGTTTTATCTCACGTCCAAAATTGACGTGCTTTTCAAGTTCAATGAGGTCTTTAGGGTATTTGTAGTGTTTTGTGAGCTTTACAAGATAGAGTTGTCGGACGATTTCTTCAGGTGCACATTTTCCTGTCTTGGCATTGTAGACAAGCTTCTCTTCATCCAGCTTTGAAATAGCTTTGATGTAGAACTTACCCTCGTCTTTTTCGTAAATGTCTATCTTGGACAAATCATCAAACATCAATAGGTCTTGTTCAGGATTTTTGAAGATTTTATTTAGGATTTGTTGTGTTGTGTTCATATATGTTTCTAAACAATATCACTATTTAACCCCTTTTTGAACCACATGCAAAAACATACCTTGAAAAGGGTATAATTTTTGTCAACAAAAGGTTTTTTTTACTACTTCCACTCGGAAGTTGATTGTCTATTTACTTGGAAATAGGTGTTTTACAGCAACCTGTATCATATAAGTAATTTGACTTAAGGTTGCCGCTACCAGCAATTTGAAGCTCCACTCTTCTAACGCAAAACCTTTAAAAAACACTGCTTGAAAATATGAAAAGATAAATACGGCTGCCGTTTCAAGTGCTAAAAAACCAAACAAGACACTCAGTGTTAGCCTTTTTAATGCAATATCTTGTTCAAGTGCGTCATTCTCTAATTTTTTCTTCCGGACATCCTCATTAATTTTTGTTCGCTTACCTCCTTGGAATGGCTCAAAATCTTTCAGGTCAAAAACTATTTGTCTTAAATCTTTATCCATAACATTATATTAATTTCAACCTTTCCAGTCTGATACTCATTGCAGAGATAGAAACATTAAAAATTTTTGCACACTCCTCTACATCTTTGAGGGTTGTCCATGCATCTTGAACCAATTTTGTTGGCATTATTAATGCAGCCGCAAAGTTATTTGCCTCAGTTTCAATTTTTGTAGTTGCAGCTGCATCCAAGCGAAATAGCGCATTGGATCCGTCCAAAGAGTTTTCTCCAATATCTACCAATAAATTATCATTGGTTTTAATTTCATCTTTATGCAAAAAGTAGTGCCCTATTTCATGAGCTATGGTGAAATTTTGTCTTGTTGCTGGTTTGTTTTTGTTGACGATAATCCTGAACTTTTCTTCAGTTGTTAAAAAGATGATTGCACCAGAAATTCCATGGTCAAATTCAGCCAGAACAATTTCCAAGTCACCTTTGTCACCAGTAATTCTTTCATATGGAAAAGGCGATAATCCTAGTGGATTATACTTAGCAGCTAGATCTTCAGCATATGCACAAATCTCCTCTTTGGTCATAGTTATTTAACATACTAATTATATCTCTGATTTGGTGCAAATCCAAAAAATTGGCAACATTACACCCCCTCCTTCTTCAATTCCTCAATGAGCTCCTTAGCATGTTTTGAAAGCTTCTCCGGCACGATGAAGTGGACCGTAATGAGTAGTGAACCTCGTTTGTTGTCGCCATGGGGTACACCTTTACCTTTTACGCGAAGTACTTGGTTTGGTTTTACGCCTGCAGGAATGGTGACATCAATACTGCCGTCGAGTGTTTCAATGGTCTGTACCACACCCGTGAGCGCATCGGTGAGCTTAATGTTTAAATCCATGAGCAAATCACTTCCCTGTTTGCTGAATACTTTGTGTGACTCAACGTGTATTTTGACGTACAAATCGCCCGCAGAACCGTTTTGAATTGCTTCACCTCGGCCTGTGAGACGAATCATTTCTCCATCTTCAATACCTGCAGGCACAGCAATGCGTACTTCTTCTTGCTCTTTCACAATACCTGTTCCCTTACACTTGTGACATGGTGTTTTGTACTTCTCCCCTTTGCCGTGGCAGGTGCTACACGTCGTAGTTGTTTGGAAGGTGCCGAAGAGTGATGTGCGTGTTTCGTGAAGCTTCCCTTTGCCGTCACATGTTTTGCAGACGTCTTTTTCACTTCCTGGTTCGCCTCCGGTGCCTGTGCAGACACTACAAATGTTGTTCTTCGTAACGAGCACCTTTCTTTCAGTGCCAAAAATAGATTCTTTGAAGGTGAGCTCTATATCAATGGACACGTCTCGCCCTCGACGAACACGGTTGCGCATACTTCCTGCACCAAAGATGTCGCCAAAAATATCTCCAATATCAAATTCAAAGTTACCCGCGCCACCTTGTCCTTGGGTGAACTGAGAGAAATCAAAGCCGTCAAATCCAGAGAATCCTTGTGCTCCTCCTGCATTGTTTGCAAAGCCACTGCCGTACTGATCGTACTGCATGCGCTTGGTGCTATCGGAGAGCACGGAGTATGCTTCGTTGATTTCTTTGAACTTTGCTTCGTTGCCTCCCTTTTTGTCAGGGTGGTGTTCGTGGGCAAGTTTGCGGAACGCCTTTTTAATCTCGTCCTGTGAGGCGTTTCGTTCTACCCCGAGTACGTTGTAGTAGTCTTTAGACATAGTGTGTAGATTGTAATATGAGACACAAAACTGCAGTTATTGACTTTGTTGGCAATTATAACATAATAGAAACAGGTTGAACATAGGAAGAATGGAGAAATGGCATGCCAACATATCGGTCATGGGGACAGGTATTCAATCCAAGCTTTCGCCACTCAGGCGGCGATGCATGTCCATCCTGCCTTTGGGAGTTGAGCGGGTGGGCCCAAGACGGGACCCAACTCCCTAAGGGGTATTGGACATACGTCGTCGGCTTTACGCTCGATGCACCACCTTCTGTGTGGCCCGACATTGTTGTCGGTGCGCTCATCATCGAGTGTCCACAGTGTTTCGAGAAGTTCTGGTTTCACTGTACGAAGGAAATGCTGAAAACCGCCGTCAGGCTGGGCGCCTGGCCCCCAGCGAATTCCGACTAAGGGTATATCCCGAGGTCGGAGTTTTTCTTTTAGTATGGGTTTTGACGGCGTTTCTGGCGTAGTCCTAGCATTCGTGTGCGAGATACGGTATCAACAGTGCGCGCAATAAAGGTGGATGGCGTACGATACGTCGGTCGTCCTTTCTTTGAACCAACTTTAGAGTGAACCTTCATGAATACAATAACAAATATCAAATTTCAAATAACAAAGGAATGTACTTTTTGCTATTGGATATTTGACATTGGACATTACGATTTATCGTTGCTTTCTTCTGAATTTACGTCTGTAGGTTCTTCTTTCTTTTCAGCACCGCCTTCAGCAGGTGCACCTTGCTCAGGTTGCGCCTTACTCATTGCCTCACCAATCTTTTGCATCTCATTTGAAAGCTCAGTTGTAACTCCTGTGATGAGAGCGATATCTGTTCCTTCGAGTGCCTTTTTGAGAGCGTCTATTTTAACTCGGACACCACTTGCAACATCGGCTGGAACCTTGTCACCTGCATCTACAAGTGCCTTGTCTGCGAGTGCAATAAAGTGATCAGCATTGTTGCGTGCGTCTGCAAGCTCTTTCTTTTTCTTGTCTTCGTCAGCATGCTTCTCTGCGTCTGCCTGCATGCGCTTGATATCGTCTTCTGAGAGAGCTCCACTTCCTTCAATTTTGATGGATTGCTCTTTGCCTGATGTTTTGTCCTTTGCCTTCACTGTGAAGATACCGTTTGCATCAATATCAAAAGATACTTCAATTTGAGGCATACCTCGGCGTGATGGTGGAATACCGTCCAAGATAAATCGTCCGAGTGTGCGGTTGTCTGTTGCCATTGGTCGCTCACCTTGCACCACGTGAATTTCAACAGATGTTTGGTTGTCGGATGCTGTTGAGAATACCTGTGACTTACTTGCGGGAATGGTTGTGTTCTTATCAATCAATTTTGTGGCAACTCCACCGAGTGTTTCAATACCAAGTGAGAGTGGTGTCACGTCGAGCAAGAGCACGTCACGAACGTCTCCTTGCAAGATTCCAGCTTGAATTGCTGCACCAACAGCCACCACTTCATCAGGGTTGATGTTTCGGTTTGGTTCCTTGCCAAAGAACTCTTTAACAGCGTTTTGAATTGCTGGCATGCGTGTCTGTCCTCCAACGAGCACGACTTCATCAATTTCAGCAATTTTGAATGGAGAATCTCCCATCACTTGTTTGGTAATGGTGATAGCGCGATCAACAAATTCTTGAGCAATTTCTTCAAGTTTTGAACGAGTGATTTTGAGCAAGAGGTGACGAGGACCTGAACTGTCTGAGGTAATGAAAGGAATGTTGATTTCAGTGTCTGTGGTTGTTGAGAGCTCGTGTTTTGCCTTTTCTGCAGCTTCGTCGAGACGCTGGAGTGCGAGTGGGTCCTTTGAAATATCAATACCACTTTCCTTCTTGAACTCATCGACGATGTAGCGAACAATTTTTTGGTCGATGTCGCGTCCACCGAGGTGACTGTCTCCTCCTGTTGCCTTTACTTCCACAACGCCATCACCTACTTCGAGTACTGAAATATCAAATGTTCCTCCTCCGAAGTCGAAGACGACAATCTTTTCGTTAGCTTTCTTATTCAAACCGTAGGCAAGTGCTGCGGCCGTTGGTTCGTTGATGATGCGCAATACCTCAAGACCTGCGATTTTACCAGCGTCTTTGGTTGCCTTTCGTTGTGAGTCGTTGAAATATGCAGGAACGGTAATAACTGCTTGTGTGATGGTCTCACCAAGCTTTGCTTCAGCATCAGCTTTGAGCTTTGAAAGAATCATTGCTGACACCTCTTCTGGACGGTAGACGCTGTCATTCATTTTGACACCCGCTCCTCCATCCTCTGTTTGTACAATTTCAAATGGCACCGCTGTCTTTTCTTTCTTGACGGTATCTTCATCAAAACGGTGTCCCATGAGACGCTTGATGCCGTAAATGGTGTTGCGAGGATTGGTGACAGCTTGTCGACGTGCAATCAGACCTGCGAGTCGCTCGCCTGTCTTTGAAATAGCTACGACAGATGGTGTGGTGCGTCCTCCTTCGTTGTTTTCAACAATACGAGGCTCACCTCCTTCCATAACTGCCATTGCGCTGTTTGTTGTTCCTAGGTCAATACCAAGTACTTTTGCCATATGTGTGTAGTAAATTTAATTGCTTGATAATGAATTATTCAAAATGACCAACGCGGACTTTTGGTGCACGAATAAGTTTATCGTGCAGTTGGTACCCTTTTTGTATGACGGAGAGAATTTTACCCTCCTCTTTTTCGCTGTCAACAGAAACGGTCTCTGCAGAATCGTGCATGTGCGGATTGAACTGCTCACCGAGAGGGTTGAGTTGTGTCACGCCGTGATTGGTGAGAATTGAGAGGAGTTGATTGTAAATATACTCAACACCACGACGCCAGTTTTCTGGTGCCTGGTTCCATGCGTCGACGTTTTGAAATGCCATATCAAAACTGTCCAAGGCCGGAATGAGCTCAGTGATAACGTCTTCGGTGGCAAGAGACACCATTTTGCGACGGTTGGCGTCTGTTTCTTTCTTGAAGTTAATGAGGTCTGCTTTTGCTCTCTGCCAACCCTCAAGGTACTCTTGGCGCTCTTTCTGGCACGCTTTAAGCTCTTCACGGAGCGTTTGTATATCTTTTGCGTGAAATGATGAAGCCCCCTCTGATTCAATGGTTTCAAAGGTGGTTTCTTCTGTATCAAGCTCTGTCTCAGGAGTATCTTTTTTGTGGTGTGTCATAGAAAAGACGTAGGTGTTAGTACACGGACGGTTGCTGTTCACTAGAGAGCGAACACCTGAGTAAACGCTAGTACTCTAGCGTTTACTCCACTGAGGAGCACGTCGTGCCTTGCGAAGTCCTGGTTTCTTTCGTTCTACCTTACGAGCATCACGCTTGAGGTATCCGGCCCCCTTGAGAACACCTCGAAATTCTGGGTTGAAGAGAACAAGCGCACGAGCAATTCCAAGTCGAATCGCCTCAGCTTGTGCGCGAATACCTCCACCCTTCACAACTGCAGTAACGGTCGACTCTTTCATATCAACGAGAGTAAGCGGATCAGTCACAGAGTGATATAGATCTGGAACTGGGAAAAATTCTTTGTAGGGTCGATCGTTTACCGTGACAGAACCCTTCTGATTTGGAATAAGACGAACGCGTGCTTGCGCTTCTTTTCGACGTCCAACGGTCTCAATATAGTGTCCGTCTTTCTTTTTTGTTGTTTTTGTTTCAGTAGTCATATTATTCTTCAAGAGTGAGCTGCTTTAACATTTTGGCACGAAGTTTGTTGTCGGGAAGCATGCCGTAGACCGCTTTGCGAAGTGCTTCACCATATCCTTTCTTTGTTACAAGATTTTCGAGTGTTTGACGTCGAAATCCACCTGGATACTGTGTGTGATGTGTGTAATCCTTTGTGCGCAACTTTGTAGCAGAAATATCCATCTTTGATACGTTGATAACCTTCACTTCATGTTTTGGATACGTATTTCGTGCGTAGTCAGCTGCGTCTTTACCCTGCAAAATGCGAGCAATTTCAGAAGCGAGGCGACCCATTTTTTTGTTTTGTGCGTCAAGCGTTTTCATAGAATTATACAAATGAGATTACTCCTTGTGGTGCGGCGTCGCTTGCACGAGTTTCAACTTTGGTGATGCGTGTGTAGCCACCAGCGCGCTCAACGTATGCTTTTGCTCGTTCAATAAGCTTGTCGGTAACGGTATGATCTGTCGTACCAAGTGTTGCAATGAGATCTCGACGTACAGCAACTGTCGGATTCTTTGCCTTCGTAACGAGCTTTTCAACAAATGGGCGAATTTCTTTCGCACGTGGAAGAGTCGTCTGCATTGAACCATGCACGATGAGAGAGGACGCCAAAGAACGCATAAGCGCTAGTCGCTGGTCTTTTTCTCGTCCGAATTTTCGTTGTACGTTACCGTGTCGCATAAAAAATAATTACTGTCGGAGGATAATACCATAGTTTGCAAGGGCTCGGCGAATTTCCTGCAATCCCTTGTCTCCAAGACCTTCAACTTCTAACAAATCAGCTTCTTTCTTTCGTACGAGACCTCCTACAGTGCGGATGTTTGCACTCGTAAGCGCATTCTCTGTTCGTGTTGAAAGGTCAAGTGATTCAATACGTGTTTTGAGGAATTCCTTTGCATCTTCATCTGCGTTTTCTGCTTGCGATGTTTCTGTTGTTTCGCCTCCTTTAACTTCGTGCACCACAGCTTCTTCAAAGTTTTCTTCTTGGAAGCCAACGATTGAACGGAGCTGTTGAATCATAGTACTGATTGATCGTTCAAGTACCGTACGTGGAGCAATTGTACCATCTGTTTCAATAAACATTTTGATGCGGTTGAAATCTGTTCGATCACCAACGCGCATGTTTTCAACTTCGTAGGTTGCTCGGCGAATAGGTGTGAACGCTGCATCAAGTACGATGGTACCGATTTCAACACGGTCACGATGAAGGTTTTCCTTTGGAACGTATCCGAGACCTTTTTCAACGTGCATTTCAATCGTAAGTGTGTTTTTTCCTGTAAGCTCGCAAATGTATGCGTCTGGGTTGAGTACTGTGAGTTGTCCAGGAACGGTAATATCTTTTGCAGTAATGTGTGCTGGGCCCTTTGCGGTCAATGTGACCATTTGTGGCTCATCTGTTGTCATTTCAAAACGAATTTGTTTGAGGTTAAGCAAAATGTTAACCACATCTTCTTTCACACCCTCAATCGTTGAAAATTCATGAGGAACACCATCAATTTTAACTGCGGTAATAGCAGCACCTGGAATAGATGACAAAATGATACGGCGGAGAGAGTTACCAAGCGTGTGGCCATATCCCGGATACAATCCGTCAATTTGGTACATACCGGCGTTACCTTTCTCGGTGATAACTTTTGGTTGCGATGGCAAATGTATTGTGTAGTCCATAACTCAATCGTTAATACTAAATGTTTATCGAGAGTAAAACTCGATAACCGCGTTTAAATTAAAACCCGACTGTACTAATTCGAGATGTGGAACTCCGACTATTTTCCACTCCTTCTTTTTTTCATCAAATGAAATCCAATTTGGAAGCGTTGCTGTTGGAGTCTTTCCCTCTTCTTGTACAAACAACCTTGATCCCTGACTACCTTCGCGAATTGAAACAACTTCTCCTTCAGATACGCTGTGGGATGGTACGCGCATTTTCTTTCCACCAATAGTGATGTGACCGTGCGATACCATCTGGCGAGCTGCGCGGTGTGTTGGCGCAAGACCAATACGTGCAACAACGTTATCAAGGCGCTGTTCGAGTCGTGCGAAAAGGTGTGCAACAGGATTGCCTTTGAGCGCCATTGATTCTTTCACGTAACGTGAAAATTGTCGTTCTGAAATACCGTAATAAAAACGAACGCGCTGTTTCTCTTTAAGGGCAATGTTAAATGCTGAAATATTCTTGCGGTGTTTATCCTTCACCATTGCCTTCTTCTTTCGTGCTTCAGAAAGAGCAAAACGCTCTGTTTGAGTTTGCTCATACACAGAAGGACCGAGACGACGTGCGATTTTAAATTTTTTTGGTTTCAACATATAAAGGAAAGACTATACACGACGAGGCTTTTTAGGACGTGGACCATTGAATGGAACTGGCGTCTTGTCTTGAATAAATGAAATCAATGCTCCGCTTTTTGCCACAAATGAACGGATAGCAGATTCTCGTCCAGAACCAACTCCTTTCACAATGACACCAACTTCACGAATACCAATAAGCTTTGCGCGATCACCGATAAGTTCTCCAACTTTTGCGGCAGCAAATGGCGTTCCTTTCTTTGCTCCCTTGAAACCGAGAGAACCACTTGATGACCATGTCACCACTTTTCCATCAATTGATGTCAATGTTAATTTTGTATTGTTGTACGTTGCCTCAATGTGCACAACACCTTTGTCGAGCTTCTTACGTGCAAGTTTAGATGCAGCCCCTTGTGCCGATCCTTCTGCTCCTCCTGCTTTTGTTGCAACGCGTTTTTTACCCATATAAATATTGAAATGGATTACTTGAGTTCAACCTTACGTTTTCCTGAACCCATAGTCTTACGTACGTTTCCACGAACTGTTCGTGAATTTGTTTTTGTGCGTTGACCACGAACAGGTAGACGGCGACTGTGGCGCATACCACGGTATGAACCAGCATCTTTCAATCGCTTAATGTTACCAGACACTTCTCGTTTTAAATCTCCCTCGAGCACGTATCCTTCGAGTGCCTTTCGAATTGTATTTTCTTCTGCTTCGGTAAGATCTGCCGCCTTTTTATCTGCAGGAACCTTGGCAACCGCGAGAATCTTGAGCGCGCGCGCACGACCGATACCGTACACTGCAGTGAGTGCGAATTCCATCTGTTTCTTATCAGGAAGTGTGATACCAGCGATACGCATAAATGATATTAGAAATTGAACGTTAAATTAGTTATGTGTTTCAAACAATGAAGCAAAAAACGCTATCCTTGACGCTGTTTGTGTCGAGGATTTTCACACACAACACGAAGATGTCCGTTGCGGCGGACAAGTTTACATTTGATACAACGCTTTTTAATGGATGACTTGACTTTCATAAAAAACTGTTTTCTTTTGACGTTCTTTGTAGAGATACAAAAAGGCGTCTAGTCCAGACGTCTTCGTAGGACGCATTCGCCCAAAACAGAAAGACCCGAACAGAATAACACAATCATTTTCAGGGCGCAACACCTTCCCTATCCCCACGGCTACAGTCGTCGAATAATACGTGGTTTGCCGCCATAACTATCAACAAGAAGCTCAACTTTGTCCCCAACGATGATTCTGATGCGGTGGAGACGCATTTTTCCAGCCAAATAGCATATAACGATTGGTTTTTCCTCACCTTCGATAGCTGGAAGGTTACTTGAGGGCTTATCAAATTGGACACGAAAATGCGCATTCGCGAGTGCCTCAACGACTGTCCCTTGGAGTACTTCTGATCCTTCTGGTTGACGTGTCATGACAATACTCTATTCTGTTGCGATGAGAACGTCAATTTTTTCTGGGTTTGACGGGAATGATAATCGCCACACAGGACGTATAACCAAGTCTGCATTTTCAATGCCTGTGTACGTAGCAATAACCTCACTTGCAGCCGATCGACTCTTTCCTGCGATATCGCTTGCGAGTTGTTCTGCGTCAAATTTCCACAACAAATTGGTTGAACCCTGAATCTTAAATTCAATATCTGACAATGTTGAGAACTTTGTTGATGAAGCTGTTGGTTCGATGACAAGAGCCTTCGGATCCTTGAAGTACACATCACTTCCGTCATATCCTGCAACCATTACGCGAGCAACCATGGCTCCCAATTTTGTTTCATCAACGGCCACCAAGGATGCAGTTCCCTTTACACGAACTGAAACCGACGTATCCGTTGCTCCATCTGCATTTGGTAACGTTTGATAACTTGTTTGAACTGTTGAAGGGACAGGAATAAATCCTTCAGGCACTGCGCCGAGGACTTCATTTTCAAGAGCTGTCTTGAGCTCAGCATTCAAACTATCGTATGCTGCTTTTGTATCAGCCGCAGAAGCTGTTTTAACCGTTCCCGCAAACCCACCAGTCATGGGTGTCTTTGAGCGGGCATAGAAACCAGCAAATCGCGGTGCGTCTTTATCTTTAAATCCCGGAATAGTGAAATCAGAAAGACCGATGTTGTATTTCTCCCCCGCGCTATCTGCAAACACTTCAGCCTCTACACTTCCCGGTACCATATCCCCTTTTTCGTTTTTGTGCTTACCAGGAACATTAATTGACTCTTTAATGCGGTAAATAAGACCATCTGGCGTTTCAAATCGAGTATTTGTGATGAGTTTTTGTATTTGGTCGTCAAAATTGTTGTACACAATGATAGTTCCCGATGCAGGGCGCTCAACACGCTCTTGTCCAGTTGCGGCAACTTCTTTGCTCATTTCTTTATCAAGAGTAACCATTTCAAATCCAATACCATCAGCTACAGGAGCAAGTGACGCAGTGAAAGTGTGGTCGAGATTAACAAGTACTGATTTTGGATGCACCGTCACTTTTCCACCCGCAAAAAGTGCACTTGAACTAAAAAAGATAACGAGAATGGCAGCAACAACACCACCCCACACTAGATATTTTTTTGAACCTCGACCTGTTGAAACAAGAGGAGACGCATTTCGTGGAGGAAGTGTTACGCCAATAGTTTCTGGCGACGCATCACCACTTTCTTCTGGACGAGATGAAAACGTTTGGGGGCGCTCAATAGAAATATTACGAATTGATTTTTTTTCTGATGGTACAAAGTCCTGCATACGAGTAGATACTACGTTATAATAATGTGTTGCTATTGTACTCCTTTTTTCTCATCTCTCATAGCAAGAGACTTATGCACATAGAGCATTGAGAAGATGAGGAGCGGGTGCACCGACGTCACGTCCTCGTTGGCAGTGTAAAAAGGCTTCAACGTATCGCTTGTCAGCACCACACTACTCAGTGGTGAACCTGTGTGCGAACTCACAATGCGCTCTGTGGGCATAAAAAATGTTTGTAGAGAAACAAAATCTACTGATTCACCGAGAATAAACACCGACGTAGGAATACCTCCTTCTTGTTCGAGTTGAAAAAGAATGTTTCCACAGTGTGTCGCCCACTCTTTTTGTGTTTTTTCTTGCGCCTCAGTATATCGTTGGGCGACAGTAGCGTCTAATTTACCCGCCTGAAGCGACCGTACCGTACCAAGCACTTCTTCTGGAAGAATACCTGCATACTGTGCAAATGAACGCATTGCAGATGATGTACCATACGGAAATGTTGCCGTTTCAACCAATACACCATTTCGAACAAACGACACATCTGTTACTTCTGAAGAGATATCAACAATAAGGAAGGAGTTTTCTGTAACAAGCGTATCTTGTATACCCACAAATTCCATTGTTGGTGCACATCGGTGCGTACAAGGCGTATGTGAGAAAAAACGAGACACACTTTCTTCAACGTACGAATGGAATTTTTTTGAAAGTGCGCCAGACACCACTGAAAACGAAATATGCTTCCCCACTTTTCCGAGAGGTGTTTCGATTGCATAGCCATTGAGGTGCGTTCCAACGATGTGCTGCTCTAATAGATACACAGAATCTGTTTCATCGGTGCGTATTGTTTGAAATGCGTCAAATGATATATGCTGAGCGAGTAATTCAGCCAACATCTTTTGTGTTACCAGTACCGGGCTATCTTTTTCAATTGTGAGTGTTTGTGTTTGTGAAATAAACCATGGAGATCCGTATACGCAATAGATGTGATCTATATGACCACGTTGGACTCGACGAGACGAAACAAGTGGAATACCCTTTGCCACAATTTCGGTGCACGCATCAACAAGAGCCTGCAGTGTTACTGTAGAAAGTCGTGCATGATCAAGTGTTTCTTGAAATGGAACCGCTTTTGAAACACTGTACGCAATAAAGGGTTTTTTCTGTGGGTACGCCAAAACAAGAGCTACATGAACGGCACCACTTTCAATACAACAAAGAAGAAAACTATGTTCTTTTTGTTTTTGTGATCCAAATACAAAGGACATGACGTGTATAGTGTACCATCTTCAACCTCACAAAACACACATGTGTCTGTGCAGAACTACGAAAGTACTGCCTTGATACGTCGTATACCAGCAGCGACCGCTTCTTCTTTTACAATTTTGAAATGACCGAGCTCGCGTGTATTTGTCACATGAGGACCTCCACAGAATTCTCGACTCACCACAGTTCCCTGCGCATCATGTACGACATACACCGAAACAACATCTGGATACTTTGCACCAAATTCCATTTCCGCACCAAGTGTTTCCGCTTCACTCTTTGGCATTTCCAAACGTTTCACTTCTAACTGATTCTGGATATACGTATTAACGATATCTTGAACACGTTTCTTTTCCTCATCAGTCATTTTTGTAGGATGTGCAAAATCAAAACGGAGACGTTCTGATGTGATGTTGCTTCCTCGCTGCTTCACATGTGCTCCCAACACTTCACGAAGAGCCGCATTGAGAAGGTGTGTTGCTGTATGAAGGCGAGTTACTTCAGGAGACGCATCCGCAAGTCCGCCCTTAAATTTTTGCTCACTACCTGCACGGGACAGCTCTTGGTGTTTTTTCATTTCTTCAAAAAAACCTTCTGTATCAACAGTAAAATTATGTTCTTGTGCTACTTCCCGCGTCAGTTCTATAGGAAATCCATACGATTGGTATAAACGAGCACACTCTGCCCCAGAAAGATGTGTATTTCCCTCGCTATTCATTCTTTGAAAAACTTTTTCTATTTCTCGAGTTCCATCAGTTAATGTTTCTGCAAATTTTTCACTCTCCTTAAAAATAGTGGCGATGATTGAATCTTTTTTCTCTGGTAACACCTCATAGGTATCACCATACGTATCTACAATAGCTTCCACGAGTGCCTCAATTGCTTCGTGTGAAAGTTTTTTGGTATCAGTATTAAACACAGCACGACGAATGAGACGGCGGAGAACGTATCCGCGATCTGTGTTTGACGGAAGAACACCGTCACCGATCATAAACACCGCACTTCGTATGTGATCAGAAATAATACGTTGACTTCGGAGCACACGTGAAAGCTCACGTGCTTCAGCCATCACTTTTTCAAAAATATCCGTATCAAAAATATTATCCTTTCCTTGCAACACTGCGCATATTCGTTCAAATCCAGAACCCGTATCAATATTTTTACGTTCGAGTTTACCAACAACGGTGTCGTCCTTCTTTACATACTCCATGAATACATCATTCCAGATCTCTACAATTTTTTGCTCCGTGTCTGCTTTAAGATATGCCTCTTTAGTCATTCCGGATGCCAATGTGCCTGTAAGATCATAGAACATTTCCGTATCGGGACCACACGGACCATTTGGACCAGCTTGCCACCAGTTATTTTTTGCAGGCATAAAGTAGATTCGTTCACCAGAAACACCATGTCGAGCAAACAAGTCACGCCATATTTCTGCAGATTCTTCATCACGGGGAGCATCATCATTCCCTTCAAAACAGGTAACGTACAGGCGCTGTGGGTCGAGCCCAAATCCTTCCTCTTTTGAGGTGAGGAGTTCAAAACTCCATGAAATTGCTTCTTTTTTAAAGTAATCGCCGAGTGACCAGTTCCCCATCATTTCAAAAAATGTTGCGTGCGTGCTATCTCCCACGTCATCAATATCACCAGTGCGCACACATTTCTGTACATTCACCAGACGTGTGCCCAAAGGATGTTTTTCGCCTAACAAGTACGGAACAAGCGGATGCATTCCAGCAGTGGTAAACAGCACAGACGCATCATTTTCAGGAATAAGTGACGCAGACGGAATAATTGCATGACCGCGCTTGGCAAAGAATTCTAGAAATTTTTTACGAACATCGTGTGAAGGCATAGTTAGACATTGAGAATACGATTTAATTTCGGTGTTTTTTTGACAGGACCAACTGCCGCAAGATTAAGTGTGGCATTTTTGAAAATCTCTCGTGCGACTTTTTGTACATCTTTTGCCGTGACCTCGGAGATTTCTTTGAGCGCTTCTTCTGGTGTTTGAATCTTTTTATGGAGAATTTCTTGTTCACCAAACCAATTAGCAACATCATCAGATGATTCAAGTCCCATTTGTGTATGACCCAAAATCATTTCTTTTGCTTTTGCCAACTCAGTAGGTTCAACGAGCTCATTTTTGAGTCGGCGAACCTGAGCAAGGATTTCACTCAACACTTCCTCAAAACGTTTTGTATCAACACCAGATGCAATTTTAAATACCCCTGTAT
Source organism: Candidatus Campbellbacteria bacterium (assembly GCA_016699465.1). Taxonomy (NCBI): domain Bacteria; phylum Candidatus Campbelliibacteriota; species Candidatus Campbelliibacteriota bacterium. Next base: position 159,955 of record CP064977.1, read on the forward strand.
CTGTTGATGTTTGACTTCCCGCACGAACGTAATAACACACACCCATTTCATCGCGAAGTTTTCTAAAAAGACGCGAACTCATACCCCGACCAAGAATCGTTGTAAGTACCTCAACGGCAGGATTTCGTTTGTCAAACAAATCAAATGAACGGAAACCAAGAAGAAAGTGAGTTTGGTCTGTTTTTTTAGGTTTTATCAATATTTGAGGGGTTTTCTGATTTTCTTTTGTCTTGGCGCGTTGAACGTACTTCGCCTTTGGAAGATGCGAGAAGTACTTTGCGATTTTTTTCTCTGCATCAGCAACTGATACATTTCCCGCAACAACAAGCGTTGTCTTTGGAGCTACATAGTGTGTCGTACGGTACTTGATAAAATCAGGACGTGTAAAGCGAATGAGATTTTCTTTTGAGCCGATAATAGGACGTCCTGCACTCTGACCTTTATACAAACACTCTTCAAGTACGTCGTGCACAATACGTTGTGGAAGATCTTCATACATATTAAGTTCTTCAATGATGACGCCTCGTTCTGTGGCAATGTCATGTTCTGGAAGAAGTGGGTTCAAATACAAATCAGACACAATCTCAAGAATGTGATCAAATTGATGTGCGCGTGCCTTTGCCCAGTAGCCAGTTACTTCATCTCCCGTAAATGCGTTACTTTCTGCACCCATAGAATCCAGCTCGTGCGAAATATCTCCTGAATGAGGTCGCTTAGGTGTCCCTTTAAAACACATGTGCTCAAGAAAGTGTGAAATACCATTCATGCGCTTATCTTCATATCGTGAGCCAGCCTCAACAAGCACCATAACGGTAACCGTTGGATTATCTTTCATTGGAGCGACAATGGTACGCATACCATTGGGAAGAACTTTTTTGTGATACTTCATAAATATGTTTTTAGAATTTCTATATCCGTCTTATGGGTTGGAAGTAATGCTCGAGAATAAAGCGCCGATGCGGGGTGATATAAAGGAACAATGTCCACAGGCCCATACGGCACTGACGCAGTATACCTTTTTCCATGCGCTTTGCTAATTGGCTCAATTTGATTTTGGAGACCAAGACGCCCCATTACATACGCCATGGAAAAGCGTCCTAGTGTAGCAATAACTTTTGGTTGAAGTATTTCAATTTGTCTATCGAGAAACGGACCGTAGAGTTCTATTTCTTGCGGTGTTGGATCTCGATTTTCTGGCGGACGATCTTTTACAATATTGGTAACGTACACCGTCGAGCGATCGAGTCCAATATGTGCAAGGAGTTCATCAAGAATTTTTCCTGCAGCTCCACAAAAAGGTTTACCTGTTTTCGCTTCGTTTTTTCCAGGAGCCTCTCCAATAAACATAATATGTGCGTCATGACTTCCCTCTCCTATCACAGGAAAATAATTGTTGTGTGTTCGATATTCATACAAAGGTGACTGTGTAAAATGCAGCAAAGCGTCACAAACCTCCCTCATACGTTCTATTTTTGAAATTTCAGAACCAGACATATATATCATTGTAGCATTCACTTGCGAGCTTTTGGCCAACGTTTTGCAACATCGGGATATACTTTTGAAATAGGATGTTGCGTGCAATCGTGTACTCGTCCAGGACAGATTTGGCGACCATATTCAATAAGACGATACGTAAGAACAAACCACTCTTTCTTAGGAAAAAGTATCATTAAATCTTGTTCAATCTTTTTTGGATCAGCGTGTGTTGTGAGACCAAACTTTTGAGCAAAACGTTTGACGTGTGTGTCCACTGCAATTCCTTCAACAATTCCATAAGCATTCCCGAGAACCACATTTGCTGTTTTACGTGCAACACCCGGAATGGTGAGCATTTCTTCCATGGTGCGTGGTATTTTTCCACCAAAATCATTCGTTATTTTTTGTGCGGCACCAAGAATATTTTTTGTTTTAGCATTAAAAAATCCTGTCTGATGGATATCCTGTGCAAATTCTTTTGGGTCTGCATGCACATAGTCATCCAGCGTTTTATATTTCTTAAAAAGTTTTTCTGTGACCTCGTTTACCTTTTTATCTGTACATTGCGCAGAAAGAATAACGGCAACCAACAGTTCCCAATGAGTACTGTACCAAAGCGCCATAGACGCGTTAGGAAATAGTTTCTTGAGTCGAGCATTAATTACTCGAGCACGTTTCTTTTTTTCCTGAAGCGTCATACGTGGTACATGCTTCATATTACATGGTACGTGGCATATACACAGCACAAAGATCCAAGAGTAGTTTTGGGGAGCACCCACGCTCAAGGACATACGAGCGAACCAGCTCGAGCGTGTGCAAAAAAGATATTTTTTTAGCACCAGGCAGAGATTGTAGCGTGTACTCTTCCAAATCATTGATAAAACGCACCATCTGTTCTTTATTTTTCTCTTCAATAAGTGGTTGTACCATTTCAAACCGCTCCGTGTATGGTGATGCAACAAACACACCTATATCAATACTACTTTTCTGCATACTTGCCACGTGTTCAATCTCCTGTGTTCGCGAGTGAAGTGTTGGCAAAAGTGCATACGCCGAAGGTGTACTCAAAAACAAAATTGTATTATCTCCAGGTTCTTCGCACACCTTGAGAAGTGCATTCTGTGCTTCGTGTGTACCCAACGAAAAACGAATGAGCACGATTCGCTTTTCGGTAGGAGCAACTCGAGTACGTAATCGTTCGTGAAGTTTTCGCACAGTATCAATACTAAGCGTATCTTCAGACTCCTCAATATACGTCACCTGCACAGATTCTTTTTGAGATAGCGCGTCATGTACAAGAGCATACACACGCGAGCGAATACCGTCCGAATCCCCATGTATACGATAGGCGTGATGGTCGAATATATTCATAAATACGAAGCACTAAATTCGAAATACGAAACAAATTTAAAATTCAAATTTTCAAAAGTTTTAAACATTATTCGAATTTCGAGCTTATCTCTTAGCGATAATCGATTTCTTGTACGTATCAAGATGTTCGAGCGCAATACCCGTTCCCTTTGCAACACACAAGAGCGCATCGTCTGCAACAATTGCCCGAACACCTGTTGTGCGATAAATGAGCTCGGGAAAATTACGTAGTTGCGATGTTCCACCCGTCATAACAATACCTTTTTCAATAATGTCTGCGGAAAGTTCCGGTGGTGTTTCTTGAAACACATCTTTTATCGCTTTCACCATTTCGCGCAACTCTCGTCGTGTTGATTTTACAATTTCATTTGTACGAATTTCCATTTCACGCGGCAATCCCGTTACAACGTCACGCCCACGAATACGTAACGCCAACTCTTCTTCAACAGATACCGCTGAACCAATTTTTATTTTGATACGCTCTGCTGTTTTTTCTCCAATTGAAAGATTGTAATTTTTCTTTATATAATCAACAATTGCTTGATCAAGCTTATTGCCGGCCGTCTTAACTGATGCACATGTCACAATTCCTCCTAGGGAAATAACCGCAACGTCTGTCGTTCCTCCCCCAATATCAACCACCATACGTCCTTCAGGATCTTGAATAGGAATTTGTGCACCAATAGCTGCCAAAATCGGTTCCTTGATAACATATGCCTGCTTTGCCCCAGCACGTATTGCAGCTTCTACCACCGCACGTCGTTCTGTTGATGTTACTCCCGCAGGAACTGAAATGAGAACGTCAGGTTTCCACACATTCCATTTACCTAATGCCTTGTTGATGAAGTAGCGTAACATCGCCTCAGTCACACGGTAGTCAGCAATCACTCCATCCTTCATCGGTCGGTACGCAATAATATTGTCTGGCGTTTTGCCAATCATTTCTTTCGCATCAATACCAATAGCAAGAATTCTGTTGTCATCTTGAGATACAACAACAACGGATGGTTCATTGAGTACAATTCCTTTTCCAGGAACAAATACGAGCACATTTGTTGTTCCTAAATCGATACCAATTTTTTTTGAAAAGAATGCCATGTTTTTTATTGTGCCATCCGTTCTATTGATACACCAATCGCACGAAGTTTTTCTTCGCACTGTTCGTATCCACGATCTATAAAGTGTACATTATGAACACGCGACGTTCCCTTTGCAACACACGCGGCAATAATGTATGCCAAACCAGCACGTAAGTCTGGCGTATACAACTCACGACCAGTCAACTTACATGGGCCTCGCACGACCGCACGGTGCGGATGAGCAATATCGATTGTGGCACCCATATACACAAGATCTTTTGTATACCCCAACCGCCCTTCAAATATCATTTCCTCAACAATACTTTCACCGTTTGTTTGGGTAAAGAAGACAGTGAATGGTGCCTGCAGGTCTGTCGGAAACCCTGGGTACTCGTGCGTACGAAGTGAACTACAAATAAACTCTTTATTTTCTTTTGTGTTGTTGACAATACGGATTGTAGAATCAGTTGTTTCGATTGGTACACCACAGCTCTGTAAAATACGAATGGGTAATTCGAGGTGTGCGGGATTACAATTTGTAATTTCCAAACGCTCTGCGCAAAGCGCGCCAAGCACCATGTAACTTCCCGCTTCAATCCTGTCGGGAATCACCCGATATGGTTCTGATGCAGTATATGAAAGTAATTCTCCACCTGTTCCTCGAATCGTGAGTGTCATGGTACCAATTCCTTCAATACGAGCTCCACATGATTTCAAAAAATGTGCGAGTTCTGTCACCTCAGGTTCAAGAGCCACATTCTTAAGAAAAGTTGTACCGTGCGCCAAAATCGCAGACATGAGAAGTGTCTCTGTAGCGGTCACACTCTGTACCTTAAAAAATATTTCAGTACCAATGAGACCTTTTTCTGTTGTTATGGTAAATGAATCCCCATTATGATCTGCAACGCGTGCACCCATGCTTGTGTATCCATCAAGAAACAAATCGATGGGGCGCTTACCAATAACACATCCTCCGGGTGATGGAAATGAAATAGCTCCCAAACGCGACAACAGTGGGCCTGTAAGAATAATTGATGCACGTAGTTTGTGTGCAGTGTCCGTATCAAAACTACCATTTGTAATTTTTTCAGGATGAACAACAACCATATCTCCATTTCGGACAACGCGCGCACCAGCGTGCGTCAACAATGTTGTCATGTGTTCAATATCGGTTATATCTGGCACATTAGAAAAAGATACCGGCGTTTTAAAAAGTACCGCACTTGCCAATAGTGGAAGAATATGGTTTTTCGCTCCAGCAACAGCTATACGGCCAGACAACGTTTTTTTGCCATTAAGCCCTGTTACATTAAAAACATCTTGTGTTTCAGCCATAGAGATATAGTACCCCACAAAGAGTTACCAGTGGTATCATAGCATGTACAGTATGTTCATCATCTCAGTTGTCCCATTCACATCAAAATCTGTCCTCGCACCCCTTTCGTATTATTTTCAAAGGGAACTTTCAAGTGGCACACTCGTGACTATTCCTTTTGGTGCACAGCGCATAGTAGGTCTCGTTATTGAATCAAAAAGTGCACACCTTGAAAAAGCATCTATTCGTCGAGCAGACTTTTCAATGAAAAAAATTGTGAGTGTTGAATCAGAAACTGCTTTTTCAAAAGAGTACATTGAAACTTGCACCGACATTGCACGTCATCATGCAACAACACTCGGTACGGTTCTCTCAACACTTGTTTCTCATCCACTTGTGCGAGCACTTCGAGAAACAAATCGAAGTACCACAACACTCATAACGCACGCAGAAGCACCTGAAGTAAAAATTTTCGAAGATACAGACGACTCTCGTATTAGCAGATACAAAGCATTAACGCGAGAATCATTTGCACACGCACTGTCTGTATGCATCGTGTGCCCAACAATTGCTGAAGCGGAACGTTTAGGACAACATCTTATAAAAGGAATTGAGGGAAGATGTTTTGTACTTACCGGACGGCTCACTCCCAAAAAAATATTTGAGACCTATACAAGTATACTTGAAGCACAACACTCGATCCTCGTCATCACCACACCTTCACTTGCCTTTTTTCCACGACACGACATGGGACTCTATGTTGTAGAACATGAATCATCCCTCAATTACAAACAACGCGAACGTCCATATCTTGATTACCGATTCTGCATTGAATCATTCGCACGGCATCAAAAGTGCGACGCAATACTCGGAGATTCTTTCTTGCGAATTGAAACACTCTATCGATACTATCAACATACACTCTCAGAAGTTGCCCGCCCATCTCTCCGGCAAGAAAGTGCAAACGTCATACACATTGTTGATATGCGCACACAGCGTTCTGGAGAAAGTGCCCCTCCACTACCACTTTTCTCAAAAGAATCCCGCCTCGCAATTGCTGGCGCACTAGAAGAAAAACGCCGTCTCTTTATTTTCTGTGTTCGAAAAGGGTTTGCGCCATTCACGGTGTGCAGAGATTGTGGCCACATCCTTTCATGTGACGCATGCGATGCGCCTATGGTGTTGTACGGCTTAAAAGATGTTCAAGAATCCCGTTCATTTAAATGTAACCGCTGTGGAAAATCAAAAAATGCACGAACGGTGTGTCCGGTATGCTCGAGTTGGCGACTAGAAGCATACGGTGTTGGTATCGAACGTATTCTCGATTTCTTAAAGACTCATCATCCTACAGCACTCACATTTGTGGTAAGTAGAGACACAACAACGACTCCGCAAAGTGCACAAAAAGTGGTAGATGCGTGGGAAAAAACTTCCTCCGGTATTTTATTGGGAACAGAAATGTCACTTCCACACATACGTCCAAAATCTGCACATAGTGGTATCGTTGCGTCCCTCGACACACTCACCTTTTTACCTGATTTTCATATGGGCGAACGCGTGTTCCATCTTGTAACAACTCTTGCTTCACTTGTTTCGCAACGACTGTATATTCAAACACGCACTCCTGAATACACATCTCTAGTATATGCAAAAGCAGGAGATGGAATGGGAATGTACCGATACGAGGAAGCTTCTCGAAAAAAATTCGGCTATCCACCATTTACTCTATTCATAAAAATTTCAAGACATGGAGACAAAGAAACTGTTCTTAAAGAATTGAACGCACTCAAAGAACGATTCGCAGACTACTCGCCTGTTGTGTATCCTGCATTTGTGTCCAGAATTCGAAATTCATTTTTTGCACATCTCCTTTTGACACTCCCACGCGAGTCTTGGTCTGACACGAAACTCGTTACAGCTCTACAAGCGCTCCCTCCACAATACGCCGTGAATGTTGATCCCGACTCACTTCTCTAGGTCGCCATGCTCGTGATACAATACGACCACATGACCGAGAAAAGTAAAAAAGTTTCTACAGAGCCGTACAAGGGTGTTCGGGATTTTTATCCTGAAGACATGGCGGTACAAAAATATATTTTTGGGGTATGGCGCAAAGTAAGTGAGCAGTTTGGGTATGAAGAATATGCTGCATCGATTTTAGAGCCCACAGAGTTGTATGCTTCAAAAACAAGTGATGAGATTGTAAACGAACAAACATACACATTTACTGACCGCGGCGAACGAAGTGTAACGCTTCGTCCAGAAATGACACCGAGTGTGGCACGTATGGTGGCCGCACGAAAACGAGAACTTGCGTTCCCACTTCGTTGGTATTCAATACAAAACTTTTTTCGATACGAGCGCCCACAACGTGGTCGTGTTCGCGAGTTTTGGCAATTAAACGCCGATATGTTTGGCGTAAATAGTATTGATGCTGATGTGGAAATTATTTCGCTTGCATACCACATTATGAAAGCGTTTGGGGCAAACGATGAAGATTTTCAAATTAGAATAAATCACAGAGATTTACTACAAGAAAGAATTCTACACATGCTCCGTGATCAGTCGTCTCTGCCTCAAGCAATACGTTTGATAGATAAGAAGCAAAAAATGTCTTCAGAAACTTTTGCGGAGGCGTGGGCTACGCTCTCCAACGTGCCTTTTGTGTTTGAAACACAAAAAAAAGCAGAGGTTATAACACGCTTAGAGTCGCGAGGAATACGAAACGTTGTTTTGGATGAACTCTTAGCACGTGGTTTTGATTACTACACAGGAATGGTATTTGAGGTTTTTGATACAAACCCTGAAAATAACCGCTCCATCTTTGGTGGCGGACGATATGACAGATTACTTGAATTGTTTGGTGATGAAGTTGTCCCTGCCGTCGGTTTCGGGTTAGGCGATGTCACCATGCGTGATTTTCTTGAGACACACAAATTGTTGCCAGCACATATTTCAGAGACAGATATTCTGATTTGTCCAGTAAATGAAGAGAGTGTTGAACTAGCCAGTGAACTCGCTGATGAGTTTAGAAAACAAGGTGTTAGTGTTGCTGTATATCTTGGTACAAAGAAAATTGGAGATCAAATTTCACTCGCCAACAAAAAGAAAATTCCTTTTGTTGTTGCTGTGGGCTTAGAAGAAAAAGAGCGTAATGAATTTACTCTAAAAGAACTTAAAACTGGGCGAGAAGAACTTGTTCAAAATCGAGATATTGTAGGACCCTTAAGACGTTGTGGTTTTAAAATATAATACCCATGAAAAAAGTTGTCTTTGATATAGAAACAAGGAACATTTTTGATGATGTTGGAAAAAATGATCCAGCACTTTTAGATATTTCAATTGTTGGTGTATATGATTACGAAACAGACACGTACACATCGTACGCTCAAGAAGAATTTCCAGCACTTTGGGCGCTTCTCGAACGAGCTGATGTGCTCATTGGTTTTAACTCAGACCACTTTGATATTCCACTTCTCAATAAATATTTTCCAGGAGAACTCACTGCACTTAAAAGTATTGATATCATGACGTCTATAAAAGATGCTCTCGGAAGACGACTGTCACTCAACAACGTTGCAGGTGCAACACTTGGACTTAAAAAAAGTGCAGATGGACTTCAAGCATATCAGTGGTGGAAAGAAGGCAGGGTACAAGAAATTCGCGACTACTGTCTTCAAGATGTAAAAGTAACCAAGGATTTGTACGAACACATCGTTGCACATAAAAAAATAAAATATCGTGACGGTCAAGATCTTAAAGAACTTACCCTTGACACATCCGAGTGGGATAAGGGTGGTGATCACGCACTTACCTATTCTCTTGGTTTCTAGCCACCACACGGTTCGCCATACCACATACGTGGTAAACGAGTATCTCATGAGGTATACTTTCCCGTATTACAGACATAATAATTAGAAGATTTATACTATATGCAAGAAAACAAATTTCTCATCCCGCTAGCAGTTGTCGTTGCCGGTGCGCTTGTAGCTGGTGCTGTCATGTTTCGTGATAAAACACCAAAAACAGCAACACCAACAGAAGATCCTGTTGTTGTTGAACCAGTTACTGCAAGTGATCGCATTATTGGAAATCCAAATGCGCCAATTATTGTCGTAGAGTACTCAGATACTGAGTGCCCATTCTGTAAGACATTCCAACAAACAATGCACCGCATCATGGATACGTACGGCCCCCTTGGACAAGTAGCGTGGGTATACCGACATGCACCAATCGTACAATTACACCCAAAGGCATTCAAAGAAGCTGAGGCAGTTGAATGTGCCGGGGAACAAGGTGGCAACACCATGTTCTGGAAGTATTTGGACAAAGTATACGAAATAACTCCTTCAAATAACGACCTCGATCCTGCAGAACTTCCAAAAATTGCACAAGAATTTGGTCTCAACATGGCTACGTTCAACACATGTTTGGAAAGTGGAAAATACACAGAGAAAGTACAAAAAAGTGTCGACGCTGCCATTAAGGCAACCAACGGAAAATTGGGAACACCATTCAGTGTAATTCTCTCTCCCGACGGAACAGCACTTCCTATTAGAGGAGCTGAATCGTTTGACGTTATGAAGCAAACAATACAAACACTTCTTCTCTCGGTTGGCACAAGCACACAAGCAACAACAACGCCCGCAAACTAGTCGGAAGAACCTACCTAAAAACAAAAACACCCTGTTATGCAGGGTGTTTTTTGTGTGTAATCATTTTTCCGAGGGTACAGTACTGACAGCTACGTTCCGTACACGTTGAGTTCCAAAATGAAAGTTCACGAATCTCTTCGGCAACTCGTGCAATGGTCTGCGTAAGTTCCTGAACATGGGCATCGGTAAGCTCAAATAGTTCATTTCGGAAAACACCTTTTGTATCAGGTTCTACAAAAATGAGTGCCCCCTGACGTGCCGTATAAAGTCCCTCAAGAGAAAGAATGAGGCGATAAAAAACAAGCTGTCGAAAATAATCTCCGTTACTATTTTTTGTTTTACCCTCAATCTCATTTCGACTTTTTGGTTTGCCTGTTTTGTAATCAACAACAGAAACGACCGAATCCCCACCTGTGTGCATATCCACACGATCAATAACTCCCCGTAGCTCGACATGGTGGGCTTGAGGTAATGGAAGCACGGCACGTACGGAATGTTCCCACAATGAAAGCCGTGGATGTGTTGGCTTATGAGTATTCCAGAATTTTTCGATAACATGCATCCCCTTATGTACAAACAATTCTTCCTCGCGTTCTGAAATCGCACTTTGAAGTGCAGCTTTGTGAATACTTTTTTGTAGATACATGTGTGTCACTTTCTTTCCTGAAGCTTCTCGTTCACCGAGCAACCGAAGTGTCATGTGGAGCATGGTACCAAACCGTTGTGGTGAACTCGGAGCTGTTGGAATACGGAGAAGATTTACAAAAAAATATTTCCACGGACACGAAAGATAATTATTAAGCGCAGAAACAGAAAATCCCTGCTCAGAAAAAAGCCGATTGAGAAATTCTTTTTCTGCAATATCGAGCCCTACAGCAATCGGTTCAGCAAAAGAAAGTTTTTTTGTAATATCCTGAAGAATACGCGCCGTGGTGTCTGTTGTTTCTCGCACAACAACACGCGCATCAAGCTCCTCAATAAACTGCGACGGAGTTTTTGGTGAGCCGCTCATGTCTGTTTTTGGAAATGTGAGAACCACTTCCTTTTTTGCGCGTGTCAAAGCAACGTACAACAACCGTCGCTCATCATCATCACTTGTTTCAATAAGTGACGGGACGGTAAACAACGAGCGTTTTTTACGATTTCCCCAATGCCCATCAACCACGTCTGTGATATAGACATGTTCAAACTCAAGCCCCTTTGCTCGATGTGCCGTCATGAGCGTTACCGCTGATACAAGGCCTGTATCAGGAAGCATTTTGAGCGTACTACCGTGCTCTTCCATAATAGCAATATGTTCAAGAAAGTCGGAAAGTTTGTACATCCCAACACCTGTCGAAAGTGTTTTAACCTCCTGAAACAAAACCTCCAGGGCCTTCAAAGTATCTGCAGATCCTGGCGCACGAATAACCGATGCAATAAAATTCGATTCACGCACCACACTATCAAACACCTCAATAAATGGACGTGTCCGTCCGCGTTGTGACCACGAAAGTATCTTTGAAAAACTATTGAGTATGTGTGCACTCTCTTCAATACCAGCATCTGTGAGATATTTTTTTGACGAAAGAACTGTTGAAAGCGGAATGCGTTTTATGCTTGCGTACGTCAGTGCTTTATATGCATCAAGAGAATGAATCTCTAAAAATGGCGCGAAGAGTATCTCGCCCAACAACATACTATCGGTAACATGATGTATAAGATTAAAAAGTTGAATGAGAGTATGAATGTGTGTATTTTCGAGCACATTAACATTTGATTTAATAACGAACGGAATAGTTGTGCGCTCAAGGAGTGTTGCCAATTCGTGTGCATCAGTATTATCACGATAGATAAGAGCTATTTCTTCCCATGGAGTTCCTTCAGCGTGCACCCGCTCTATTTCGTGAATCAAAAACGCACGTTCTTCTGAATCCGTACCACACGTAACTACCCGCACGCGCGATGTTCCTTTCCGCGCGGATTGCAACGGAACACGAAGTTTTTGTATATCATGCGACATTGCCCCAGAAGATATTAAACCGTGTGCCGCATCTAAAATACTTTGTCCTGAACGATAGTTACTTGTAAGGAAAATAAGTTTCGCCGTATGGTATCGTTTTTTAAAATAGAGAAAATTTTCCAATGATGCACCTTGAAAACGAAAGATCGCCTGTTTTTCATCACCAACAATAAGAAGATTCGGCGTATCATCATACGAAGAAAGTAATTCAAGTATGGCATTCTGTGATGCGTTTGCGTCTTGATGTTCGTCAGCAAGAATGTACTGGAATCGTTCTTGAAGCGTTGCCCGAAGTGTCTCGTGTTCTTTAAGCGCCGTTACCACATCCAAAAGCATGTCATCAAAATCAAATGATTTATTCTTAGTAAGCGCTTTTTCATATTCTTCATACACAATAGCAAGTTCAGTATTGCGTCCATATCGAACGGCGTCTTCTTGTTGCTCTTTATTTTCTAAAAGTGCTTTAAATTTCTCAGCAGTACTCCCTTCACGTTTAAGGGATTGAATCGCCTTGAGTGCGTCATTCACATAGTGAAATGGACTTCCAAACGGCTTGATATGTGTAAATGTGTGACGCTCAATAATTTCTCGAACAATTTTTATCTGCTCAATATCTCGGATATGGTGCGAACCAATAATACGAGGAAAATATTCTGGGTAACGACTAATAACGTCATTTGCAAACCCATGAAATGTATTAATGTGTACACGATACGCATCCGTGCCAATAATCTCAAACAACTTCGTACGCATGGATGACACGGCACTTTCGGTAAACGTCAGAGCTAAAATAGAGCTTGCTGAGGCATCTGTTTTCTGCAATATATTTGCTATACGGAGAGTCAGAAGTGTCGTCTTACCAGTACCAGGACCTGCAATGACCATCACTGGCCCATAAATCGTGTCTACGGCCTTTTTTTGCTCAGCATTGAGTGCTTTATATTGTTTTTGAAATACAGGACTTGTGCGCATGAATCCTATTGTAGCATTTTTGAAAAGACCGACGCTTACAGATATAGTATAAAAAAATAAGGCCGGAAAGTATTTCCGGCCAACGTACACGACGACTTACTCGTCACCTCTTCCCGCTCTTCCACCCCTCCTCTTAGGCCTCGAGGGGTGCCCCTGCTTGGCGAGAAACTCCTCGCTGGGGCCAATCGGCGCCGAGGCCGAACGAAGCCTTTCAAGTAGCCTGCGCTGCTCTTCGTTCAGAATTGGGCCCTGCTGGCCCCGGAACCCTCGTTCATCACCTTTTGTTGCCATAGCTCCTCCTGCATTAAACAGTCCGTTTTGATTTGTACCACATGTATTCAAGTATCGCAATGTTTTTATTCTCAACAATGAGTTGGGCTTGACAATACAAGTCAATGATTATAGAGTTGTCTCATGCATTACATGCATTCACAACTTAATAAAAACGTCTCTGGCCCTATCTTTGGCCTTTTTGCCATTGATACACAGACAGTTTTTGTGTAGCCGTGAATGCTGTAACTCCTACGTATTCAATTCTTGTTAAAGAACTCTCGGCTACACAAAAGCCGAGATTTTGTGTAGTACTGTTCTTTCACACAACGACAACGGAGGATGTCATGGAAACCAAGACTGCGTTTTTGAATGGGAAGCTCGTTTCTCTTCGCCCTGTCAACGAGAACGACGCCGATACTCTTGTTCGATGGATCAATGATCCGGAAGTCACCCACTTTATCTCTTCGGGTGTTTTTCCGAACTCACACGCACAAGAGGTTTCGTGGATTCGTGGACTCGATGACAAAAAGGACAATCTTGTTCTTGTCATTGAAACCGCGAAAGGTATTCCTATCGGAACCGTCGGCCTTCACAGAATCAATTGGGTCGACCGTACAGGAACCACCGGAGCACTCATCGGTGAAAAAGAATACTGGGGAAAGGGATATGGCACCGAAGCCAAGATACTCCTTCTCCATCACGCATTCACGAGAATGAACCTGCGAACCATTTCCTCGTCGGTCATTGCTTTCAACGAACGCTCCTACCGGGCACTTCGCAAGCAGGGATACGTTGAGGTGGGACGTATGCCCAAGTGGCATTATCGTGACGGAAAGTATCACGATCAGATCATGCTCATTCTCACCAAACAAGCGTTCATGCGCAAGTGGAACATCTTCAAGACTTCTCTCGTCTAGTCACAAAAAAGACCGGCTCTCGGCGCCGGTCTTTTTTCTATAAGCTAAAAGCTATCAGCTAACAAGCTCAAAAATTACATTAGTAATTTTTGAGTTGCTGTGCCTTCTGGTGATGACGAATTTTTTCGTGTGCTTTTGCTTCGATTTGTCGAATACGCTCACGAGTCACACCAAACTCCTTCCCCACTTCTTCAAGAGTATGAGCAATACCATCAGCGAGTCCGTTTCGAAGCTCCAGAATTTTTCTCTCCTTTGGAGAAAGTTCACCCAGGACTTCTTTGATGTGTTCGGCGAGAATTCGTTGCGATGATTCCTTGTCAGGCGATGGAAGATGTTCATCCTTTAGAAAATCACCAAGCGTTGAGCCTTTTTCATCATCATCTCCAACAGGAAGTTCAAGTGATACTGTGTTTTGGTTAATCTGTTGAATGTGGTGAATTTTATCAACGTCCATGTCCATTTCAACTGCAATTTCTTCAGGAAGTGGTTCACGCCCCAAATCTTGAGCCAGACGGCGAACGATACGCTTGTATTTTGCAATGGTTTCAACCATGTGCACAGGAATACGAATGGTGCGTGACTGATCGGCAATAGCACGTGTTACTGCCTGACGAATCCACCACGTTGCATACGTCGAAAACTTATACCCTTTTGTCCAATCAAATTTTTCTACTGCCTTAAAAAGACCAATGTTCCCCTCTTGAATGAGATCGAGAAGCGTTAGATTTGAACTTCGATTTGCATATTTTTTTGCAATAGACACCACAAGACGAAGGTTGGCACGTGCAAGAACATTTTTTGCCTCTTCATCACCCTGCTCAATACGTCGCGCCAAATCTTTTTCCATCGCCGCGGAAATAAGATCATACTTACCAATATCTCTCAGGTACATTTGAATGGAATCGAAACGACCTTCATCTTTATGGTATACATTTTTCTCTAGACCAGCTTCCCCGCCAAAATCGAGCAACCCACCACTTTCAATAACATCAATACCTTCCGTATCGAACGTATCATAGAGCTCTTCAAGAAAGAGTACATTGTCCTCAATATTTGGAAACTCTTTTAAAATTTCATCATACGTAATAAAACCTCGTTCGCGCCCTTTTTGGTACAGTTTATTTGCCTTGTCTTGGAGTGCGTGTTCTTTTTTCGACATCTTTTTGGGAATTTTTTGTGCCGGAACAACAACACTTTTCTTGGGTACGCGCACAGAAGCTGTAGACACCACCTTTTTTTGTACAACCTTTTTTGGTTGTATCTTTCGTGGTGCCGTTTTTGTTTTACGAACAGTACGCCGTGCAGTTTGTTTTGTGCGTTTTACTTTTGTTTTTTTCATACAATGTGTTTAGTATTACAAATGTATTAGATTAATGGGTATTTTTTATGCGACTATTTCGAAGAGATTTTGAAATAGTCATACATTCACGCAACAACTCTGCCATACGAGACTCATCACCACCACGTTCCGCTTCGATAAGTTTTTCTCGTGTCCGTGTGTACGTATCTTTTAATATTTCCTCATGAAGTGCGAGAAGCATTTCTTCGAGGTGCAACTCACTGTCTCCAAACTCTGTCTCTGCCTTTTCTAATTCAAACATGTCTTCTTGATACTGTGATTCATCGATGTGTTCTAGCGGATCCCTACCCAATATCTCCTTGACCTTCTCGTGCACCGTGCGTAATTCAGTTTCTTTACCGCGGTGTTTATACATAAAAATGAGAGCGATGAGTTGCCGGAGAAGTACCTCTTTTCGTCCTTCGTATACATGAGGTGACGCTGACGCGTGTGGCACTTCTGGTGTATTGAGTGTTTCCTGAAAAGCTACTTTTTGCATTTCTTCTTCAATAACCGAAGCATCTACACCAGCCCGCGTTGCGACACTATCTATAAAATATTTTTGATCAATCTTGTTTTGAATAAGTCCGATGTACGGCAACACTTCATTTCGTATTCTTTGTCTAAACAACCTCTCATCCCCCTTATGCGAACGTTGTATTTGTTCAATAAGAAAGAACACAACATGCACCGCTTCTCGAATGGCCTTTTTCCAGATATCAGGATTTGTTTTAAGAACATCTGCCGGATCACTTCCTTCTGGCAATACTGCACATTTGACATCCATATCGGCTTCAATTGCTCGTCGAGATGTTTTGAGTGCTGATTGTATACCCGCAGCATCTCCATCAAGTGCGACCACGATGTTACGTGACAACCTTTTCACCCTTTCTATGTGTTCCTGCGTCAACGCCGTTCCCATAACCGCCACTGTATTTGTAAAGCCGTACTGGTGTGCCATGATGAGATCGATAGGGCCTTCAACAAGAATAGAAAAATTATATTTTCGAATTCCTATTTTTGCTTTTTCAAATCCATAGAGTACGTTTCCTTTCTTAAACAATGGCGTTTCTGGAGAGTTGATATATTTTGGTGCCTCTGGAGATTCATCTCCAAAGTGTCTACCGGAGAACGCAATCGGCCTTCCTGACGGATCAAAAATCGGAAACATGATGCGCGAACGGAACGTATCGTAGTAGTCTTGTCCTGAGGTCTTTGCCGCATCATCTTGTTTTCGTTTTATAAGTCCCACTTTTTCAATATTGCTCTTTGTGTGTCCGCGAGCAACAAGATACTCACAGAGTGTTCGCCACGAAGCTGGAGCAAATCCAACACGGAATGATGCGCTTGTTTTTTCTGTTATTCCACGCTGTGTAAGATACGCCTGTGCAGAGGGTGTCTGATGTAATGTTTTTTCGAAAAAAGAAACTGCATCTTCAAGAATTTTGTAGAGTGTTTGATCGGTTTCACTTTTTTGAAATGTTTCTTTACTGATTTCTACACCAGCACGCGACGCAAGTGTTTTAAGGGCGCCCATAAAATCAACGCCCTCAATTTTTTCAACGAACGTGAATATGTCACCGTGCTCACCGCATCCAAAACAGTAGTAACTCTCCCGTTCTGGAGAAACATAAAATGACGCCGATTTTTCGTTGTGAAACGGACATCGTGCTTTGAGATTTTTTCCTGATTTCTCAAGCTTTATGTACGAAGACACAACGTCGGTAATACCGAGACGATCTTTTATTTGTTGCGTGACGTTTGACATTGGTGTGTGTGACTCATAGTGAGTCATCGTCCGCGCACGAGAACTCTTTTAATCTGTTTCTGCTTCGTAGTTATTTTCGATACCCTGTTGCGCGTCTTGTATCATGTTCCACTTAGGACTTCCACTAAATCCTGTACCTGCAGGAATAAGACGTCCGACAATGATATTTTCTTTCAATCCACGGAGATCGTCTTTCTTTCCGCGTACAGCTGCGTCAATAAGTACTTTGTTTGTGTGTTGGAATGAAGCAGCAGAAAGGAATGATGCGCGTGACAATGCCACGTTGGTAATACCGAGTACGAGAGGAATAAGTTTTGCCTCTTTTCCTCCGGCATTCTTCGCAATCGTGTTTGCTTCACGTGCCTCCGACATTTCAATAACTGTTCCACGAGGAAGATCTGTATCTCCTGGGTCTTTTACTTGTACACGTGAGAACATCTGTTTGATGATAATTTCAATGTGCTTGCGAGATACTGATGCACCTTGCAACTCATAAATTTTACTAATTTCATCAATAACGTATGTCTGGCTCTTCTCACGTCCTGCGTGTTTAAACAATTCAGTTAAATCAGCAGAACCGTCTGTCAACAGTTGCCCCTTTTCAATAGCATCACCTGTCTTTACGATTGGTGTACGACGGAATGGAATACTGTACTCAACAGTTTTATCGCTTTTACCATCTTCTACGTTCGGCAAAATACGAATGGTTCGTTCATTTCCCTTTTCGAGAATCTCTGCAACCGTTCCTGAAACTTCTGAAATAATAGCTGGGTTTTTCGGTGGGCGACGTTCAAATATTTCTTGCACACGTGGAAGACCTGAAACGATGTCTCCTGCAGCAGCTGCGGCACCTCCGGCGTGGAATGTACGCATGGTAAGCTGTGTGGCTGGTTCACCGATTGATTGTGCGGCAATTGTTCCTACTGCTTCTCCAAGAACAATTGGAGTTGCTGTTCCAAGATCATTTCCGTAACACTTCTGACATACACCGCGAGATGTTTCGCATGACATTGGAGAACGAACCCATGCCTCTGTAACACCAGCTTTTTCAATTGCCTCAGCAACATCCGCACTGACGAGCTCACCACGCCTGTAGAGAACATCTCCAGAAGATGTTTTTACATCTCGTGCAAGAAAACGTCCTGAGATATTTTTTGTGAGAGAAATTTCAATACCGGCAAGATTTTGTGCGGAAAGCACGATTCCTTCTTTTGTTCCACAATCATCTTCAAGAACAACGACGTCTTGTGCCACATCAAAGAGACGACGAGTCAAATATCCTGACTGAGCAGTGTTGAGCGCGGTATCTCCAAGACCCTTACGTGCACCGTTTGTTGTAATGAAGTATTCAATTGGTGACAATCCTTCTTTTGCTGATGAGAGAATTGGGAAGTCGATAGTACGTCCTTGTGAACCAGCAATAAGTCCTTTCACACCGGCCATGTTGGTAATCTGACCAATTTGCCCACGAGCACCAGATTTCCACATGGTATATACCGGTCCAAACGTATCAAGAGATTCGGCAACAATTTTTTCCATGTCCGTACGAACTCCGTGCCACACTTCAATATCTTTTCTGAATTTTTCTTCATCAGACAAGAGACCTTCTTCGTACTGTGAAGCATTTTTATCCACCTTAATACGAGCCGCGGCAATAAGCTCTTGTTTACCTTGAGGAGTTGGAACGTCGCTGAGTGAGAATGTTGTTCCAGAAAGTGTTGCATACGTAAAACCAACATGCTTCACCTTATCAAGGATGCTCATGATTTCTGCCTTGTTGTACGTTACGATAAGCGTGTTTACCAATTCCGCCATTTCTTTCTTTGTAATTTCCTTGTTTATGAATGGGTATGAACTTGGAAGCGCTGCGTTGAAAAGCAATCGTCCAACAGAAGTCTCAAATGGCGCACCACCAAATCCAGCGTATCGTTCACTGTCAGTTGGTCGGACAGTAATTTTTGCGCGAAGTGAAAGAATCTTAAAATCATATGCAAGAATTGCGTCATTTGGACTTGCAAACACACCACCTTCTCCCTTTTCTCCAGGGATAATGCGTGTCATCCAGTACGAACCAAGTACAATGTCCTGGTGACCAAGAGATACAATCGGTGTACCACTTCCTGGTTTCAAGATATTTGTTCCTGACGACATAATTTCTTTTGCCTCAAGTTGTGCTTCGTCAGAAAGGGGAAGGTGCACTGCCATTTGGTCTCCGTCGAAGTCGGCGTTGTATGCCTGCACAACGAGTGGGTGAATCTGAATTGCCTGTCCTTCAATGAGAATTGGACGAAATGCCTGAATACCAAGACGGTGAAGTGTTGGTGCACGGTTGAGCAACACATACTTACCAGCAATCACCTCTTCGAGAATTCCCCACACTTCTGGTCCTGCATCATCAATGAGACGTCCTGCACCACGAATGTTGTATGCGTGTCCTCGATCAATCAATTTTGAAATAACAAACGGACGGAACAATTCAAGTGCCATTTGCTTTGGCAAACCACATTCATCGAGTTTAAGTGTTGGACCAACAACAATTACTGAACGTCCTGAATAGTCAACGCGTTTTCCGAGGAGATTTTGACGGAAGATTCCTTGTTTTCCTTTAAGGTTATCAGACAATGATTTGAGAGGGCGACGTTGTGACTGACTCACTGCGGCGGTACCACCAGGGTGACGCATTGAGTTATCAATGAGCGCGTCAACCGCTTCTTGAAGAATACGTTTTTCGTTTCGTAAAATAACGCTTGGTGCGTGAATTTCAAGAAGTTTTTTGAGACGATTGTTTCGGTTAATCACACGACGGTATAAATCGTTGAGATCACTTGTTGCGTGACGTCCACCATCAAGAGCGACCATCGGGCGAAGTGCTGCTGGAATAACTGGAATATTGATGAGGAACATCCACTCTGGACGAATTTTTGAACGCACCATCGAACGAACAAGACTCAAACGCTTGCGCATTTTCTTCTTGTCTTCCGCACCCGCATCATCAATTGTTGCCTCAATCGTCGTTGCAATTTCCTCCAAATTAACATCTTTAAGAAGATTGTAGATTGCTTCAGCACCAATACCTGCCTCGAAAAGCGTTCCATACTTCATCGTAAACTTCGCGTATGTTGCTTCATCGAGAACTGAGTACTTTGTGATTGAGTTAATTTCTCGCTTGGTTGCAAGATATACTTCCTTTAATTTATCTTTTGATTTCTCATCTTTGAGTGCTTTCGTTTTTACTCGATACTCACCATCTAAGTTCTTAAGAAAGAGCTCTCGTTCAGATTCAGATACTGAGGTAACAACGTATCCTGCAAAGTAGATAACCTTTTCAAGATCCTGACCTGTAATATCAAGAATGAGTCCAATACGAGACGGAACGTTACGAACAAACCAAATGTGTGCAACTGGTGTTGCCAATGTAAGGTGTCCCATGCGTTCACGACGAACAATGGAACGTGTAATTTCAACTCCACATTTTTCACAGACGATACCTTTGTAGCGAATGCCTTTGTACTTTCCACAGTAACATTCGAAGTCACGCTCAGGACCAAAAATTCGTTCGTCAAACAAACCATTCTTTTCACTACGCTGCGTACGATAGTTGATGGTTTCTGGCTTGGTCACTTCCCCATGCGACCACTCTGCAATTTTTTCTGGACTTGCGAGTTTAATACCGAGCGTATCAAACGTCTCCATGATATTTGTTTGTGTAGTGCGACGCATATAGGTTTATTCGTTTTCTTCTTTTAATTCAACATCAAGCGCAAGCCCACGAAGGTAGTGCAAGAGTACGCTGAATGATGCTGGGGTGTTTGGCTGTGTCAATCGAGAACCGCGAACGATGGAATCGAAGGCAGCAGAACGTCCCATAATGTCATCTGATTTAATCGTAAGCATTTCACGAAGTGTGTAGGCTGCACCGTATCCAAGAAGTGCCCACACTTCCATTTCTCCAAATCGTTGTCCTCCGTTTTGTGCACGACCACCAAGTGGTTGTTGTGTGATGAGCGAGTACGGACCGATTGATCGCATGTGAATCTTATCTTCAACCATGTGTTCGAGTTTGAGAATGTACATGTATCCAACGGAGATATCGTTTTCAAATTGCTCTCCGGTACGTCCGTCGATCAATTTCATCTTTCCTGTTTCTGAAAAACCAGCTTCTTTGAGTTCAGATTTAATTTCTTCTTCAGTAGCACCAACAAATGGAGGAACGATTGCTTGGTAGCCGAGTGTTTTTGCTGCCATACCAAGGTGCAATTCAAGAATCTGTCCAAGGTTCATACGACTTGGCACACCAAGTGGTGTCAAAATAACATCAACAGGTGTTCCGTCTGCCATGTGTGGCATGTCTTCAATAGGAACCACGCGTGAAATAACTCCTTTGTTTCCGTGACGTCCTGCAAGTTTGTCACCCACAGTGATGTTTCGAAGTTGTGCAATTTCAATATAAATTTTCTTGATGATTCCTGATTCGAGTTGGTCTCCTTTTTCTCGGGAGAACACTTTAATACCAACCACGCGTCCACGCTTTCCTCCTTCCATGCGAAGTGAAGTATCTTTTACATCACGAGCCTTATCACCAAAGATAGAACGTAAGAGGCGCTCTTCAGGAGTAAGTTGTGACTCGCCCTTTGGAGTAATTTTTCCAACGAGAATATCACCTGGTTGTACTTCTGAACCGATGCGAATAATACCCTCTTCATCAAGATTACGAAGTTTCAATTCTCCAACGTTTGGAATATCGTTTGTGGTTACTTCCGGTCCAAGTTTTGTATCGCGAACATTTGATGAGAATTCTTCAATGTGAATTGAGGTAAGGTAGTTGTCGCGAACAAGTCGTTCAGACAAAATAATAGCGTCTTCAAAGTTATTACCAGACCATGGCATGAAAGCCACAAGAAGGTTCTGACCAAGAGCAATCTGACCATTGGCACTTGTTGAAGTATCGGCAAGCAAATCACCGCGCTTTACAGTATCACCTACTGACACTGATGGACGCTGATGAAATACCGTAAATCCGTTTGTTCGTGAAAACGTAATAAGTCGATATTCGTCGTCTTTTCCTTTCGCGTTTTTAACAACAATCTTTTTTGCATCAACATACGAAACCTTTCCCGCTTCACGTGCGTATACAAGTCGTCCCGAATCACGAGCGGCGCGTTCCTCAATACCTGTTGCAACGAGTGGAGCTTCTGGTCGAATACACGGGACCGCCTGCTTCTGCATGTTCGATGCCATGAGTGCTCGGTTTGCTTCGTCGTGGTTGAGGAACGGAACAAGTGAGGTTGCAATTGAGTATGCTTGATTTGTTGCAACATCAATAAACTCAACATCCTTTGGAGATACTGAAACAGGTCGTCCTTTTACACGAACGTCAACACGATCATCGGTAATAACACCTTTTTCATCGCGCGCAATAGCGGCGTGGGCAATTTTATAGTTTTGTTCGTCTTGTGCGTTAAGGTACGCAACTTCTGTCGTAACAATTCCGTTCACCACTTTCATGTATGGTGTTTCGATAATACCGAAATCATTAATACGAGCGTATGTTGCCAAGTGCAGAATAAGACCAATGTTTGGACCTTCTGGCGTACAAATAGGACACAAGCGTCCGTAGTGCGATACGTGCACGTCACGAACTTCAAATCCTGCACGCTCACGAGAGAGACCTCCCGGACCGAGTGCTGAAAGTGTGCGCAGGTGTTCCATTTCAGCAAGAATGTTTTCTTGCGCCATGAACTGACAGAGTTGGTTGGTACTAAAAAATTCTCGAATTTGCCCCTGAAGCGGACGTGGGTTAATCACCTGCGTTGGCATTGTTGTATCAGCATCAATAATAGACATGCGATCCTGAATGTTTCGCTTCATACGCGCAAAACCAACACGCATTTTTTGTTGCATCATTTCACCAACATATCGAACACGTCGTGACGAAAGATCGTCAACGTCATCAGCACGTGCATCTGGCGTTGTGTTCAATTCCACAATCTTGTTGATAATCGTAATCAAATCATCAAGTGAAAGTGTTCTCTCACCCATTGCTTTTTTGTCCATTGACTTACCAAAACGCTGGTTAAATCGAAAACGTCCAACCTCAGAAAGGTCGTACCGTTCTGCGTTAAAAATTGAATTAACGAAATCGCGGGCATTTTCTGCAGTTGCAAGCTCACCATCACGAAGTTTTTTGTGAATTTCAATGAATGAGTCGTCTATTGTTTGTGCTGTGTCGTGCGCAAATGTCTTTTCAATGAATGGAAGCGCTGGTGTACCAGCAAAAAGCTTGAGAATGTCCTCTTTCGTGTGTACTCCCAACACGCGCAACAAATGTGTTACAGGGAATTTTCTCTTTCTATCAATACGAACTTGGAGAGATGCGTTTGGTTCGGTTTCGATTTCAATCCATGCTCCGCGGGATGGAATGATTTTTGCCCCAAAGTACTCCTTTCCTCGAAATTCTTGTGAAGTAAACAAAACTCCGAACGAACGAATAAGCTGAGAAACGATGACACGCTCAACACCGTTGATGACGAATGTTCCGCGATCTGTCTGAATAGGCATATCTGAAAGGAAAATTTCTTGTTCCTTTTCAGTACCCAATGTCTTGTTGATCAGTTTTGCAGTTACCTTCAACTGCACCTCGTAACTCAACTTGTTTTCTTTAGCATAATATTCGTCATGCAAACTCTCAGTAAATACTGGATTACTAAGGTGTAATTCGAACTTTTTGCCTGAATAATCTGAAATTGGTGAGAACTCTTTCAAAAGTTCCTTAACACCTTTCTCCATTAGCCATCGAAAGGACACGAGTTGTGCTTCCGCAAGATTTGGAAGCTCAAGAAGTGGCTTTTGATATTTCGCGAAGACTTTTTGTTGCATAAATAGTTATGTAAAAGGGGACGCACGAAACCGAACCTTTGCTCAAGGTCGGCAACATTGGTCACAAAAAGCTATCTGCTAGGTATGTCTAGCAAAATATAATTTTTAATCTATAAAAATCCGAGAGTGCCCCATAACTCACTCTACCCCCTGATTAAGCGCCATTCTAAACTAAATATCGTTTGCAGTCAAGCCTTTTTTATGGTGTGTGGATAACTCGCTATCTGTGCGTATTTTTTCTCCACATGTCAATGTTTTTGTGGTGACCTGAAGAGAGGACCCTTGGAACCTTGCGTGCCTTCCCTTTCCAAATAAAGGTATCAGGTCGTGTATACACATCCTTTGATGCAATGCGCTCTTCTTCGAGAGATTCGTACGTTCCAAGAATTCCCGGAATGTGTCGGGCAACCGCATCAATCACAACAAGCGCTGGAATTTCTCCTCCTGTAAGTACAAACGGACCGATAGACACATCATCTGCTTTCAAAATTTTCTGGACGCGTGCGTCAACTCCTTCATATCGTCCTGCAATGAAAATAATATGGTCATATCGTTTTGAAAGTGTACGTGCATGGACATGTGTAAATTGTTTTCCTGTTGGAGAAAAGAAAATAATTTTTGTGCGTTCTTTTTTCTTTTTGCTTTTTTGTAAGACTGACTCTACCGCCTTAAGGATCGGTTCTGCTTTCATCACCATGCCCGGCCCTCCACCGTATGGTTTGTCATCAACCTTATGATGAGCATCGGTAGTAAAGGTTCGTGGGTTTACAAACGAAACTGAGAGAAGCTTTTTTTCTTGAGCGCGCTTCAATATAGAGCTATTAACATAGCTCTCGATTGACTCTGGAAAAAGTGTAATAACTGTACATTTCATGCAAATATCCTAACACACAACCCGCCTTGTGTGGCGGGTGTGTTGTTATATGTTTTGTGCTATACACCGCGTGTCTTCTATTCCTTAAGCGCCGCCATTGCGTCATCAATATTTGCAGCAGCCATTCGTGTTGAACCTTCTGGTTCAAGAATTTTCAAATTGACACGTGCATTGTTTCGCATACCAACAACTCGCAATAGTGTGCGGATTGCCTTTGCGGTATTACCTGAGCGACCAACAACGGTACCCATGTCTTTTTGGTTAACCTTGAGTGTAATGAGCACCCCCATTTCGTCGACAGTGCGCGTGACTTTCACATCTGCCGGAACTTCTACAAGTGCCTTAACAACGGCTTCGAGAAATACTGCGTCTTGATACTCTTGTGTCATAATGTGTGACTAAGTTTCTAGTAAATCTGTTTACTGTTAACAGACTCCATCCGGCACCTGCCGATGGTTTGCAATGAGTATATCCTCTGAAACAAAAAATGTCCACGACCCCAAAGTGTCGTGGACATTTTTATCGTATGATGAATTTATGCCGCTGGAACTTCTTCTGAAACAGGGGCAGGAGTTTCTTCTGGAGTAGCCACCTCTTCCGTAACTGCTGGTGTTTCTACTGATGTTTCAACAGGAACTGAGGCCTCTTCCGCAACAGGTGCCACGGACTCCTCAACAGCCGCAGATGGTGTCTCAACAACAGGTGCCACCTTTACTGGAGCCGCTACAACTTCTGGCTCATTCTTCTTAATAGGACTCTTCTTGGGAAGTGCATTTTTCTTTTTACCTTCAATGGCACCAGCTGTAACAAGCATGTTGTATACCGTATCTGATGGCTGTGCACCTTTTGACATCCAGTATGTTGCTTTTGCAGTATCAAGCGTTTTCTGTTTTGTCACTGCATTATAAAAACCAATCTGATCAATGTGCTTACCTGCTTTTGGACCTTGTGTTGCCTCAAGAACAACCACTCGGAAAGAGGGGTCATTTTTTCGTCCAACTCGTTGTAATCGTATTTTTAGCATGTGAAATGAAAACTGCCTTCTGGCAGTTCCGATACTATACCAAGAAGCTCAAAAAAAGACAATCCCACCCGGTATTTTGGGTGGGATTGAAGGTACAACAACAGAAAGGAGTTACGGACCAGGCCACGTAAACTTATGTGTCCAGTTGGTTGAGCTTGTATTCGTGTAGCTGGAACAATTAACACCCGGTGTGCAGTAATCACCGCCCGGAAAACGCTGGGTGTTGCTGTAGCGCATTGAATACACGGATACTGTGTATGTTGCAGGATACCCGGCGTGAACATGTGTTCCGTTCCAAAGACCACAACCCGTGTCATTGACGATGTTGCCAATGAACTTAACGTTGTATGTATCGTTACCGGCTGTGGCAATAGGAAACTCCTGATTTGAGTTCATGTCGATATGAAGATATCGCATGATTCCCCTAATCTTGAGTAGTGCCGTGTCAGCAACAACAACATCTTGCCTCTCACAATCAAAATTACCACCAGTGAGACGAACTCGCCTACCAATGAGTCGTGTGGTCTCGTAGGGAGAACTCCCCCTACTAAAAAAACCGCGGAAGTAGACTGCATTGGAGCTGGTGTTGTCCCAATCAAGGAACGTACCGGTTGACGTTGTTCCGCACGAACCATCGTGCCAGCCACACGTCAAAACAGGCACCTGACCGTTCGTGCCAGATGGAGGAAGCATCTTCACAACGTACGTGTAGAGCGTGCCACTTTCGGCAGGAAACGTACCACCAAAAAAGGCACCGAGCAGAATAGGGACCAACCACCTCAGTCGCATGCATGTCTCCTTTCTTACTGCGTTCTCGTGCTGGATGCAACGAGCTCAACAAGTTTCATAAACTCTTCTCTAGGGAGGCTAGACGTATGAACAAACGTCAAACCAAACGATTCCGGAATCATGGCAATTCCGTTTTCCAAAAAACCGTCTTCCGTGAGGGGTTCGATTACAACCACATCCCTACCAGCAATCTTCATCACCTTTGGACGGTCCGAGGCAGTGTCGATTTCATCATAATTTAGAACAGTTCGTCCAATAATGATGAGCGCCTGGCTGTGCCCCTTGATCGAATCATCGTAGGTGTAGGTCTTTTTGGCGATATACGGAACGCCATTTCCACAAGCAACAACCCCGTAATCCATATCATCCTTTTGGATGGCATACTCAGTCGGAAGTTCGAGGTCGAGTGTGAGTTGACCAGCCTGATCGTCCGGAATAGTAATTGACGATGGCTCGAGACCACACACATCTTCAAACGACGTGTACTTCTCGGGTACAGGTACACCATGTGGAGCAAGGAAAATGCCACCAATGTCACCACTGAAACGTGGCTTGTTGCGTTCGATGGCAAGTGCGGCGTCACGAATCAAAATGGGGTTTGACAGACGCACATCATCACCGGCGACAAGCGTGGTGCGAAAGTACAACGTTGCACCAAATCCGGTCACGACGAGAAGAACGAAGAGAAGAATGGTACGGGGCGAGAACGTGGACGTCGAGATGCTCATAGTTTTTCCTTGTGAGATGGTGGTTATGAATAGAACTTGTTGATAATACCCACTACGACACGACAGCTGACACAAAAACTTTTTTCCTCCTTTCTGTTGTCAAAGATCTTTCTGGGCGTCAGTGTATACAAGAGAAATGAAGAAAAAATAAAATAATGTTTCTATAATCTAAGACAAGGATAGTGTAGCAAAACAAGGTCTAAAATGTTATTATTGCTCTCTACAAAGAATGAAAGCTAAGAAACACCCCCATCACGACCGCCGTGCCCACAAAAATGAGGGTACACAAAGGTCTCCACAAACATTTGAAAACACCATCCGTACTATTGCGCGAGGTGTTGGTTTTGTACCGCATCCAACATTAGAGAAAGAGGATATCCGTATTGAAAGCGAGAATCTTAATACCGCTCTCAACGGAGACCTTGTAGAAGTAGAGCTTCTCGGAAAAAAACTCCGCGATCAACACCTTGGTCGTGTTACACATATAGTGCATCGTGCACGAACAAAATTTGTAGGAAATGTTATTGAAGAAGACGGCATGACGTTCCTGGTACCCGATGACCGCAAAAGCTACATTAAAATTCTCCTTTCAAAAGATGAGGATGTGTCCGTAAATGAAAAAGTATTTGTGGAATTACTTCCGTGGACCAATCCTACCGAAACACCTCGCGGAAAGGTACTCGAACGACTCGGCAACAAAGGTGTTCATGAAGTAGAAATACGCTCCATTATCTTGGAAAAAGGAATTGACGATACGTTTCCAAAGGCGGTTGAAGATGAAGCCGACCGTATTCACAAAGCCTATAAAGTTGAAGAAGTGCTTGTAGGACGAAAAGATTTTCGTACCGTACCAACGTTCACCATTGACCCTGTTGATGCAAAAGATTTTGATGATGCTATTTCATTTCAATTTCTACCAGATGGTACGTATGAAATTGGTGTACATATTGCCGATGTATCACACTTTGTCACACCAGGAAGCGCCCTTGATCAAGAAGCCAAGAAACGAGCTTTTTCAGCATATCTCGTTGACCGCACTATTCCGATGCTCCCTGAAATTCTCTCTAATGACTTATGTAGTCTCAAAGCAGATGTTGATCGTCTCACCTTTTCTGCGTGGTTTGTAGTTGCACAGGACGGAACAGTACTCTCACGAAATTTTGGAAAATCAATCATTCACTCCGATAAACGCTTTACCTACGAAGAAGCTCAGGATGTCCTCAATGCTGGTGAGGGCCTCTATTTCAAGGAGCTCAACACACTTAATACTCTTGCAAAGAAATCACGAGAGCAGCGTATGGCAGCAGGTGCTATTGATTTTGAACAACAC
This sequence comes from Candidatus Campbellbacteria bacterium, assembly GCA_016699465.1. Classification (NCBI taxonomy): domain Bacteria; phylum Candidatus Campbelliibacteriota; species Candidatus Campbelliibacteriota bacterium. The sequence continues at coordinate 188,743 of CP064977.1, forward strand.
GAGGTTCGTTTTGAATTGGCAGATGACGGCGTTCCCCTTTCCGCATACTTGAAAGAACGACTTGATACTCACAAACTTGTTGAGGAATTCATGTTACTTGCCAACCGTGAAGTTGCCGAGCACGCCTACAAAAAATATACCAAAGCACGTCACGCATTCATCTACCGAATTCACGACACACCAAACATGGACAAAATCAAAGATTTGGCCTCCTTTGCGCACGCACTTGGCCACACACTCGAGATTTCTCCCAAAGGAACAGTGACCGGCAAATCACTCAATAAGCTCTTCAAAGACGTTACCGGAACACCTGAGGAGGATCTTATTGCAACAGCTGGAATTCGTTCTATGGCAAAAGCAATCTACTCAACAGCAAATATTGGACACTTTGGACTTGCACTTCCAGCCTACACACACTTCACATCTCCTATTCGTCGCTATGCCGATCTTATTGTGCATCGACTTCTAGATTACATGAACACTAATGGTCAACTTCCCAACAACGACTACGCAACGTATGCAGCCATTGCTGATAGTATTTCAAATCGAGAACTTTCTATTATTGAAGCTGAGCGTGAGTCCATAAAACTCAAACAAGCAGAATACATGAACGCACGTGTTGGCCAAGAGTTTGATGCAGTCATTTCTGGAGTATCTGAATGGGGTATCTTTGTTGAAGAAACAAATACACACGCCGAAGGTCTTATTCGTCTCTCTGATATGCCAAACGACTTCTACAAGTATGAACAGAAAAAGTACCGCATCATTGGACAAAAAACACACAAAGTATATTCACTTGGTGACCAAGTTCGTATCACCGTCAAAGCGGTCGACATCGACAAAAAATTAATTGAGTGCGCGCTTATTGCGTAAGAACGCGAAACAGCCCCGCCGAGTACAAAGTACGTCGGCGGGGCTGTTTCATTTTCGCTTTCTACTTTCTACATCCCCGCCAGCTGTTGTTGGAGTAGTGCCACGAGTTGTTGAATCAGAGAAACAACCTGTACTTTGATATCAGCGATGAGTTTCGTTCGTTCGTCAGGAGTGAGAGGTGTGTCGGATGTGGGTGGTAGTAGTGGAGATGGTGGTGGTGTAACGGTATGTGGTTGAGTGGTGGTACGAGTGCTTCCGCCACTTCCTCCATTGGTGTTTGAGGGTGAGTCATTAGCGGTGAGGGTACAGGTGTAGGTGGTGTTGAGGGACATGGTGAGAGTTCCATCTGATGCACAGTCGCCACCCCAGGTGATGTCATAGGTGGTGCCAGCGGGTGTTGCGTGGGTGAGCGTATGGGCGGTGGCGAGAGTCGTGGTGGCGACTGCGCTGGTGATAGGGAGACCATCAAGGTAGAGGGTGAAGTCTGCTACCTCTGCAGTACCACGGTCGTCGTTGGTGAGTGTGGTGGTGACGGTGAGGGTTGGTCCAATGTCGTCATTGGTGACGGTACATGCATACGTACTTCCCGCCTCCATGGTGATGTCACCGTTTTCGTCACAGTCTCCGCCATATGTGACGGCATACGCAGGGTCTTCTGTTTCGGAGATGGTGTATGAACCTGCTGACAGTGTGGTGGTGGCTACGCCACTGTCGATGGAGACACCATCAACAAACAACGGAAAGTCCTCGACGGCGAGTGTTCCTCCGTTGTCGTTGGTGACTGTGGTGGTGATGGTGAGGGTCGGAGAAGAGGGCGGGTATGCAAACTTAAGATCAGCGTTGGTGGTGTCGTAGTAGCTTATGAGCGGAACGTCATCGGTGTCGAGAAAGATTGATGGGTACGTACCAACAGTACCCGATGAGTCAACAGTTTCAGTGGTGTTCGTCGAACAATCCGCATTGGTGCACTGGAGAAGCTCAAGATCGCCGTCCGCATCGTCGTAATATGCGATTCGAGCGAAGCCATCAGACCCCATGGCGGAAGATATACCCTGCCCCGCACCTCCCAACGGATCAACAATGGTGCTGGTATTTTTCGTTGAACAATCGGCGTTGGTGCACTGAACAAAGCGTAATGTGCCACCACCGTAATAATAAATAATACGAACAAAACCATCCAAACCAAGAGAGAGTCCCGTGTTCACTAACCCGAGATTATCTGAATCAACAATCGTGATGTTTTTTGTTGAACACGACGCATTGGTACACTGAGCAAATTTCAAAAGAGCGTTATACGAATCGTTGTAACTAATACGCGCGAAACCATCGCCACCAATAACAAGAGACGTACCGTCCCCAAGCAGGTCGCCTCCGGGATCAACTCCGGTGTCAACCACCGTAGTGACCCGCGTCGAACAATCGGCATTGGTACATTGAATAAATTTCAAACTATTAGGAACAAAGTCATCGTAACTATTGTATGAAATGCGCGCGAAACCATCCCCTCCCATCGCGATAGACGTGTATCTTCCGACAGAACCAGTCGAATCAATGGTTGTTATGACATTCGTCGAACATGCGGCATTAGTACACCGAACAAATTTGAGATCTTTGTTTGTAAAGTCGTTGTACGCAATGCGTGCAAAACCATCAGCACCTATCGCAATAGACGTGTATCGCCCAACAACCCCTGTTGAGTCGATTGTTGTGACAACCTTTGTTGAACAGTCTGCATTCGTACACTGAATGAATTTGAGGTTCGTATTGGTAACATCGTAATACGCGATGCGCGCAAAACCATCCAAACCACGTGCGCTAGATACATACTGTCCAACGTTTCCCGTCGAATCGAGCGCTGTTGTTGTCCACGTCGCCGCAGAAACAAGTGATGGAACACTAATAATTAAAAACGCGACAACAAATAGAAGTTTTTTCATACATTTTTAAGTTAAACAACTCCACCAGCTAAAACCATATCTCATATAGCATACCATCCACCCCATTCTTCGCGTCAGTACTTTGTGTATAACTTTTTTTAAATAGTATGTAGTAGCTGGTATGTAGTATGCGGGAGGAGATTTTGGATATTTGCCTGCCTGCGCAGGCAGGATATTAGATTTTTCCACCCCCTACATACTAACTACCAAATACCAGCTACCATTCCTCTATCTGGCGTTGTACACTATGTACATATGCTTGGTACACCGTCATTAAATTTTTTTGGCACCATATCTTCTGCACTTCCGAACACACTCTCCCCTGTTATTCTGTGGGTGATTTTTGCAGTCGTCTGTATCGTATGGAGTGTCCTTGCTGGTATCCTTGTCTATCACTGGAATGCATATGATGCACACAGCAAACGCCTCATACGAGTCCGTCGTATCTTCTTTATTGGTTCTTTCGTTATACTATCCCTTGCCGCAAGTTTTATTTTTTCTCTATGAGCATCGAACACCTTGTACAACTCGAGGACGGTGAGCGTGTAATTCTTGAAGTGCGCCGACACATGTTTATGCTCTACAGTAAACTGGCATTCCTGCTCATTTTATTTTTTGTTCCACTCACACTATCTCCTGTTGTCGCAGCTGCAATAGACAAAGTTATGGGCGGCACATACGGAAACGTACTGATGGGTTTTCTCTTTATGCTCTGGTGCCTCTTTTTGTGGGTATTCTTTTTCTTTTATTGGACCGATTACTACCTTGACGTATGGATAATCACCAATAAACGTATTTTTGATATTGAACAAAAATCAGTCTTCCGTCGTGAGATTTCAGTTACTCGACTAGAACAAGTGCAAGACGTTACTATTTCCATCAATGGTATGTTTGCCACATTTATGAAATTTGGAGACATTCACGTTCACACTGCGGGGAGCGAGATTGATTTCACTATAAAAAACGCAGCAAACCCACTTACTGTCAAAGAAACGATTATGAAAGCACACGGCGAAACGTACCAACACATGCAAACCCAAGGCGCACAACAAACCCACGTAGAATAACTCTCCGCTCGCCTGAATTACCTCAAAAGCACGCGTCGTTTTCTACTGAAAACGCGCTCACTCTCGGACCCGCGTCCTCCGAGAGTCTTTTTCGGCAACAGGCTCACTCCGTACCACGAATTTTTGTAGCAACAAAAATTCGTGGTACGAAGCAAACTCTGATATTTTTTGCCTAATGAAGCTATAAGCTAACAAGCTATAAGCTAACAAGCTATAAGCTATTTGGCCACATGCACTGCTTCATCAAACGAAACAGACAACAATTGTGAAATGGCATCGGCTCCCATAGTGATTCCGTAAAGCACTCCTGCCCGAGACATTGTTTCACGATTGTGCGTGATCAAGATAAGCTGTGTTTTCTTTGCAAGATTTTCAATCATATCTCCATAGCGCTTCGAGTTTGCTTCATCGAGCGCCGCGTCTGTTTCGTCCAAAATAATGAATGGTGGAGGATTTACTTGAGACATTGCAAAAATAAGTGCAATCGATGTAAGCGCACGCTCCCCTCCTGAAAGCATTTCCAAACCATGCACTTTTTTACGCGGAAGAGAAATATGAATTTCAACACCTTCAAGCACTTTTTCTTCACGCGACACCTCACTGTCGACATGATTATCATCAGTAAGCCCCTCGATATCGGTGTCTCGTTTTGCCTTTCGAATTTCACGAACAACCTCAAGTGACGCACTTCCACCATTAAACATGAGTGAGAAAAATTCAGAAAACTGCTCGTTTATTTTTTTGATACCTTCAGCAAATTCACGCGCAAGTGTTTCTTCCAAATCAGCAATCAAAGCACGCAATGACACCGCAGATTGTTCCAAATCAGCAACTTCTTTTTCCAAAAATGCATCTCGTTGTGAAACCTCTTCAAATTCTTTGACGATTTCATCACCACCTCCACTTCCTGCATCCTCCAAGCGAACTTTTGTACGTTCAATTTGTCGCTTGCGTTCGTGTTGTTCACTACGATCTTCTACAATTCCACTCTCGGCAAGTGCAGTAGACAAATCATCAAATCGAACCGCCTCAACACCCACTAGTGCACCCGCTTCAAGTAAATCACGTTTGTATTCCTCTTCTTCCAACTGGTAGGTATTTTTTTCACTCAGCAATGCTTGAATACGCATACGCACTTCTTGTTGTTCATTTGAAAGTGTAAAAATACGTCGTTCCATTTCACGTCCCGAGTGCATGTCTGATTCGATTGTTTGTTGAATACGTCTGTATTCGAGAGCACACTCTTGCTCTTCTTTTTCTAGACGTAAACGCTCTTCTTCACGAGCCTGTGTATCACTTTCAAGTTGTGTAAGACTGTCGCGAACCTCCTGAATATCTTCATTGTGTACTGCTTCTCCACGAATGGTGTTCATAAACTCAGACACGAGCGTTTTGATATCACCGAGTGCTTTTTTGAATTCTGTTGGATTATTTTGAGAGAGAGCGCTGTCTATCAAACGCCCCAAAGTTACCGTCATTGAAGATACCGATAGAAACGGCACTGTTTTATGCGCTTCTTCCGATTGTTTGCGTTCCTCTTTTGCAAGGAGTGAACGAAGTGCAGAAATTTCTCCTTCAATGCGTCCGATATCTCGCACCGCCGCGTCTTTCTTTTCTCGCACACTGCGCATTTTTTCTTCCGACACTAGCAATGCATCCGACGTCACGTCTTTTTGAGAAAGTTTTTGCAATTCTTCTCGTGCATGAGCAATATCCTTTTGTAATTGCTCCATACGACTTTCTTGAGGAGAGAGTTCGTGTGTGATACGTGCAAGGGTGGAATCAAGGTATGCTTTTTCACGAGCAAAATATTCTCGATACGCTTGTTTCAAATCAAGAGCTAATTCACGTGCCTTCTCTACCTTTGCAACCTGTTTTTTTAAAAATGCCAGGTGTGGCTTAAGTTCACGGCGAATACTTTCAACCTTCTCAAGGTTTTCTTGTGTCTTCTCAAGTTTGTGCTCACTCTCTTCTTTTTTGTAATGGTAAATTTTAAGTCCAAGTGCATCTTCAACCATCCCTTTACGTTCGCGGGCATTCACCGACAAAATCCTGTCAGCCTCACCTTGCGAAATAATATGGTGACCCGAAGCTCCAATGTGTGCACCAGAGAGAAGCTCGATGGTGTCTTTCAATCGAACCACAGATCCATTGAGACGATACTCACTCGTTGCATCACGATGGATAATGCGCTCAAGGGCAACTTCGTCAAAGTCTATTCCAAAAAGTCGACCTGACTCTGTTGCATTTCCCATCGTTGTGTTATCAAACACCAACTTCACATGCGCCCGATTGCTTCGCGGCACAGTCTTTGAACCATTCCAAATAAGATCTTCGGTGCGTTTTCCACGCATTGATTTGATTGACTGCTCACCAAGAACAAACCGAAACGATTCGGCTATGTTTGATTTACCAGAACCATTTGGACCAACAATGGCGGTAATAGGTGTTGTAAATTCAAGCGACGCTTTTTTGGCGAACGATTTGAATCCGGAAAGTTCTAGAGATTTGAGATACATCCCGTTAGAGGCAGATCGCGATCCGTATTAATCTGCGCATCATTACTGAAACTTATAAAACTTCTTTATCCAATCTTTTTGTGATATCCCTAGAAGCGATCGCGGCTTCTAATGGGATACATACACGTTATCGATAAGGCAGTCTTTATTATCGCAAATAATTTTCTTTTATGCCAACGGAAATGCCGGCCGAGGGACTCCCTCGGCCGGCCAACATAAGCTAACAAGAACGATAGAACGTCATGCGATGCGCCCCACAGTCACAGCAATGCACCGTAGTTTCTCGTGCCCCCACCTTTCGATAGGCGATGTGAGCATGAGCACACTGGTTGATGTGTCCCTGCCACAAGAGCTGCATAATCATTATCTTCTTCTTGAGAAAAACAATCAGCTCGAGAAAGAGGAATGCGGTAATGAAATACCGAAGCAGTTTACCCTGTAACCCCGTCAACACCTCAATAGAGTTCTTCAGTGATAACGCCTCGTCACTGACAGTAGTCCGAAACTTCTGCGAATTGGACATACGTTCTCCTTTCAAGGATATCCGAAAAAAGTATACTCAAAAACACAATGAGCGCAACACGCCTTTCATAGTTACTGACTTATCAACATATCTGAGTACTATCACGTCAGAACATGTACCGACAAAAGAAAGGGCTACGCCATGGGCACCCATCAAAAAGTCGATGTTTCAGCACTTCGTACGGATGTGTTAGAGGAAGTGAAGAGCACCCTTCGTCTCACCCACTGCCCGAAGTGTGGTAACGGCATGGATTCGGACACCTGCTCTCTTGGTGTCGAAATTCAACGACCAGATAACGATTCCTTCGGTAACACCCAGAGCAAGTGGAAAACTTGTCCAGCGTGTCAGCTCGTTTGGCAACTGAAGCTTTGCAACTAGACCAATGAAAGAGGCGACGGTATGGTTACCGGAGAAGGATACCTGCTGAGTTTGTACGCCTTCAGTAACTGTTACTGTCGCTCTTCACTTCTGTACACTGGAGAGGTGTGGAACCGTAGACACGGTTTGATTATTGAGGATAGTAAGCGTGGACACGGACGTCTTCCTTTCTAGTTCCTTTCTAGAACGCACGAGGCACCTTCCTTACTGGGATGGTGCCTTTTCACATACTTGTATAGAAATATATTAAAAAACTTATCGTGCCCATCCTTTTGCGGTAAGCGCATTTTGTGCCGCTTCTTGTTCAGCTTCTTGTTTTGATTTTCCATCACCGTGCGCAATCTGTACGTCTTTCAAAAAGACACCGACAGTAAATTTTTTATCGTGGTCAGGACCTTCTTCATTAAGCGTTTCATATGAAGGTGTCACACCTGTTTTATCTTGTGCAAGCTCTTGAAAACGACTCTTCGCATCTCTCCACAAGTGCTTGTTCACAATGTCGTCAGTTAATGGAAGTAATGCACGTTGTACAAACTGTTGTGCAACAGCATACCCACCATCAAGAAACAGTGCGCCCACAAGAGCTTCAAATGCATTCGCAAGAATATACTGTCGCGCACGGCCAATATCCTTTGCTTCACCTTTTGAAAGTAACAAAAAATCATTCACACCCAATTCCATGGCAACCGTTGCAAGTGTTGAGGTGTTTACAAGGCCTGCACGATATGAGGTTAAATCTCCCTCCGTCTTTTTTGGATATTTTGCAAATAAAAATTCTGTGGAAATAAGTTCAAGCACCGCGTCACCTAAAAACTCAAGACGTTCATTATGCTGTCCCGTGTGTGCGTGTGACTCATTGATATATGAGCGATGAGTCAGTGCTGTCACTAATATTTTTTCATCGGCAAAGGTGTGTCCGAGTTTTTCTTGTAAGGGTTCCAAGTTTTTCATCCCGTTAGAAGCAGATCGCGATCTCCAGAAATCTGCGTTGTGTATTAAGATTAATAAACATTTTTGTATATCGATTTTTTAACAAACCTATTAAGCGATCGCGGCTTCTAACGGGATTCATAAATAATAGACGTTGGAAGTTAGTGGTTAGTTTTGGTTTGGTTATGTGAAATTGGATGTATATGCTTACCACTTTCTACATTCTACATACTACTTTCTACTTTTGTGATAATAGAGTAATTGCTTTCGTAATGAGTGGCAAAATATCGTCGTAAATATTAAGGTTCAAGATTTCAGAAACGCGGAACCAACGTCCATCATCAAGTCCCCCTGAAGTACCGAGAGTAATTTCATGAAACGGTGCTTCTGCCAAAAAATACTCAACTCGTTTGCGTACTTTTCCTTTTTCAGGATGCGACGCCACGTACTCATTCGAACCAAGTTCGTCTTGAATAACCACATCAAGGCCAAGTTCTTCTTGAATCTCTCGTGCTGTTCCCACCTTCACATCTTCATTCTTTTCAATTTTTCCCTTTGATAGCGTCCAGTGGCCAAACACATCGTGTACAAATGCAAGATAAATATCATTCTCATGTTTTGCATACACCACAGCACCACCAAGCATCTCTAACGGCAATTCTTCGTACGGCACATCTTTCTTTTTCTTAGATTGTTCATCTTTGCCCGGCTCACCCATTTCTTTGTACACAGAACCAAGTACACCATTTACGAAACGGCCCGACGAATCGCCACCAAATGTTTTTGCAAGTTCAATAGCTTCGTTAATAGCAACCTTTGCAGGTACGTGCGCACGATCACCAAACAAAAGTTCATACAAACCAAGACGCAACACACTTCGATCAACGAGTGAAATTTTATCGATAGGCCATTCAGGAGCTGCTTTTTGAATAATGGTGTCGAGGTCAACGCGCCGATCAATAACACCGTGCATCAACGTTTTCATAAAATCACGCTCGCCAATGCTGGGAGCGTACTCTGCTATGGTTGCACCAAGAATTGCGTCAGCTTCTTGTACGTTGACGTTCGAAAAATCTACCTGAAAAAGAGTTTGAAGAACAACTGATCGTGCTAAATGTCGATTACTCATATGGTGTGCGACGTATGCATACGCCGACGATTTTCAATGGAACTATTTTGACGCCTTCTTTTCTTCTTTTGTTGCTTTCTCTGCCTTTGCTGTCTGAGCTACCGCTTCACCTCGCGCCTTGCTTTTTGCTTGCTTGCGACGGAGAGCGCGTTCGTGCACACCCTTTGCATCAACTACCGTTCGTCCTCGATATATACCACATACAGGACATGCTTGGTGACGAATGTGCTTTGAACCACACGATGCACATGTCGAAAGACGTGGCTCTTTGAGCGCGTGGTGGGAACGTCGATTTCCCGTGTGACCTACTGTATGTCGCATTCGTACTGTCATAATACAAAATATCCTACCAGATGAATGAGGAATTCACAAGCCCCACCGTTCATATAAAACGCCAAATTCTAAACTAATCACCAACCCCTCACTCCCAACCTCCAACTTCCACTTTATACAAAAAGGCCCGGATGCTACCAGACCTTCTTGTCTGCAGTATCCGGGCCGTTCAGGAGGCGATGAGCTCGCGCACACTGAGCTCCTGATGTATCCAACCCCAGTCCGCATCCTTCTCCGCCATGTAGGCGATGAGACGCGGAATCATTTCGCGATGGAGCCGCTTTAGCAACGGATGTCGGTAGACCTCCCGCACGTCCATCATGAACGGTGCGGACAGAATTTCGTTGGGCATGCCGTCCTCGCGGTCTACCAGAGCCTCCGTACGAAGTTCGCCAACAGGCTTCACTCGGTACCAGTACTGCGTATGGTCTGGAGAAATCTTATTAGACCAGAACATATCGACAACCTCGATTGTCCCGGTCTCCATGAGCTCTTTGTCACCAACGAGCTCATTGATGAGCGTATCCATCGGCGAGTTGTCCGAGCGAGAGCCGTTCTTTTTCTGAGAACCAAACGGAAAGGCCAGCTTCTTCTTTCCGTTTACCTCATACCAAAGAACTGCAATCTTCGTACCCACCACAACGACTCCTCCCGCTCCCCAAGCTGACCTATTGAAGGCCATGACGCTCTCCTTTTTCTGAGAATCCCTTGCGGGAATTGGTTGAAATGAAAATGTACAACTACAACTGAAAGTACAATACCATTTTATATTTATTGTGTCAATATATGAAAAATCAGAGAAAACGACGACAAAATGTTTTTCGATGTTCTGGTGAAAGCCCGTGCGCAGTGATTAATTCCATGTGTTTTTTGGTTCCATACCCTTTGTGTATTTCAAAACCATACTCAGGATATTTCTCTGCTAGTTTCACCATATACCTATCACGAGTTACCTTCGCAACAATTGATGCAAGTGCAATAGAGAGCTCTTGTTCATCACCTCGGATAATTGTTTTTTGATTTGTAAATTCACGCGGTGCTTTCAACCCACCATCAAGAAGTATCTGTGTATATGCGGGCACGTTTACTTCTGTAAGCACGGTGACAATTCCCTGTTTGATTGCATACGTGATTCCTTTTGTATCTATAATGCCTGCACCAACCAACTCTGACGCATATGAAAGAGCGCCTTCTTTTTGTAAACGAAGAATCTCTTCAAACCACACCTCTCGTTTTTTTGGGGAGAGTTTTTTTGAGTCGCACACTTCTGGGAATACTTGAAAAACCTCGTCCGAATGAATTGCAACACACGCAACAGATACCGGACCAGCCAACGGTCCTCGCCCCGCCTCATCAATACCAACAATAGTTTGCATATCAAATAAGTTTAAACGATTTTTGAAGATAGACTTGGATATTTTTTCTTTAATTCCTCTTTTTCTGCGGAGGTGAGAGCATGGAGAACGAGGTCACCACCAATTGCGTGTGGAAGGATGAGACCTTCTGCTGAGGTGAGGCGATTGAGGTAGAGGTCACCACCAATGGAGTGCGGAAGTGTGAGACCTTCTGCTGAGGTGAGGTTGTCGAGGTTGAGGTTGCCACCAATGGATTGTGGGAGGATGAGACCTTCTACTGAGGTGAGGTTGTCGAGGAAGAGGTCGCCACCGATTGTATGTGGGAGTGTGAGACCTTCTGCTGAGGTGAGGCTGCCGAGGTAGAGGTTGCCATCAATTGTATGTGGGAGGATGAGACCTTCTGCGGAGGTGAGGTTGTCGAGGTTAAGACTGCCACCGATGGATTGTGGGAGGATGAGGTCTTCTACGGAGGTGAGATTGTCGAGGTAGAGGTCACACTTTTTGAGTACCACCATCATAGCAAGAGCTTTGTTGAGTTCGGGAGTTGGTCGTGTAGCGGAAAACCCAATCCACGATATGTATTCGTGTGTAAATTCAAAGTTGGCTTCCTCACCCATCAAACCACGTATACGTGTTCCTGCTTCTGCTTCAATACGAGGGAGGGTGTGTTCTTCAAAGGTAACCGGTTCGTATGCGTAGGTGAGGTACTCTTGTTGGAGGTGTGTGGTGTTTTGTTGTGCTGTGCGTACCGCTTCGTGTGCATCGGGTGTTCCTTCGTGCATGAGGGTGTCCGCTGCCTGTCGCAGAGTAGCAACCGCGTCTTTCCACGCGTGGTACTTCATCATGAGTTCTGGGCAGGAGGTGGGCATAGGTTAGGGGGTGGGTTTGATTGTTATATGTGGGTACTTCGCGCGTAGTGTGTCTCGTTCGGTGGAGGTGAGTTTGCTGAGATAAAGACCACCACCAATGGAGTGTGGGAGGATGAGATCTTCTACTGAGGTGAGGCGGTCGAGGTAGAGGCTACCACCGATGGAGTGTGGGAGTGTGAGACCTTCTGCGGAGGTGAGACTTCCGAGGTCGAGGAAACCACCAATAGAGTGTGGAAGTGTCAGACCTTCTGCGGAGGTGAGATTGTTGAGATAAAGGCCACCGATTGTATGTGGGAGGATGAGACCTTCTGCTGAGGTGAGGCGATTGAGGTAGAGGTCACCACCAATGGAGTGCGGAAGTGTGAGACCTTCTGCTGAGGTGAGATTGTCGAGGTAGAGGCCACCACCAATGGAGTGTGGGAGGATGAGACCTTCTGCGGAGGTGAGGCGGTCGAGGTAGAGACCACCACCAATGGATTGTGGGAGGATGAGACCTTCTACTGAGGTGAGGTTCTCGAAGTTGAGGTTGCCACCGATTGTGTGTGGGAGGGTGAGACCTTCTGCGGAGGTGAGATTATTGAGATAAAGGCCATCGATTGATTGTGGGAGGATGAGACCTTCTGCGGAGGTGAGGCGGTTGAGGTTAAGACTGCCATCGATTGATTGTGGGAGGATGAGACCTTTTGTGGAGGTGAGGTTCTCGAGGTTGAGGCCGCCACCGATTGTGTGTGGGAGTGTGAGACCTTCTGCGGAGGTGAGGTTGTTGAGGTAGAGGTCACACTTTTTGAGTACCACCATCATGGCAAGAGCTTTGTTGAGTTCGGGAGTTGGTTGTGTAGTGGAAAACCCAATCCACGATATGTATTCGTGTGTAAATTCAAAGTTGGCTTCCTCACCCGTCAAACCACGTATACGTGTTCCTGCTTCTGCTTCAATACGAGGGAGAGTGTGTGCTTCAAAGGTAACCGGTTCGTATGCGTAGGTGAGGTACTCTTGTTGGAGGTGTGTGGTGTTTTGTTGTGCTGTGCGTACCGCTTCGTGTGCATCGGGTGTTCCTTCGTGCATGAGGGTGTCCGCTGCCTGTCGCAGAGTAGCAACCGCGTCTTTCCACGCGTGGTACTTCATCATGAGTTCTGGGCAGGAGGTGGGCATGGGTTAGGGGGTTGGTTTGATTGTTATATGTGGGTACTTCGCGCGTAGTGTGTCTCGTTCGGCGGAGGTGAGGTTCTCGAGATAAAGGCCACCACCAATGGAGTGTGGGAGGATGAGACCTTCTACTGAGGTGAGGCGGTTGAGGTAGAGGCTACCACCAATGGAGTGTGGGAGTGTGAGACCTTCTGCGGAGGTGAGACTCTCGAGACTGAGGAAACCACCTATGGATTGTGGGAGGATGAGACCTTCTGCGGAGGTGAGATTGTCGAGACTGAGATATCCACCAATTGCGTGTGGAAGGATGAGACCTTCTGCGGAGGTGAGGCTGCCGAGGTTAAGACTGCCACCGATTGTATGTGGGAGTGTGAGACCTTCTGCTGAGATGAGGCGGTTGAGGTAGAGATATCCACCGATTGTGCGTGGGAGCGTGAGACCTTCTGCGGAGGTGAGATTGTCGAGGAAGAGGTTGCCACCAATGGATTGTGGGAGTGTGAGACCTTCTGCGGAGGTGAGGTTGCCGAGGTCGAGATACCCACCAATTGAGTGTGGGAGTGTGAGACCTTCTGCGGAGGTGAGGTTGTTGAGGTAGAGGTCACCACCAATGGAGTGCGGAAGTGTGAGACCTTCTGCGGAGGTGAGATTGTCGAGGCAGAGGTCATACTTTTTGAGTACCGCAGTCATAGCAAGAGCTTTGTTGAGTTCGGGAGTTGGTTGTGTAGCGAAAAACCCAACCCACGATATGTGTCCGTGTTCAAAACCAAACCTAACGTCCTTACCCGTCAAACCACGTATACGTGTTCCTGCTTCTGCTTCAATACGAGGGAGGGCGTGTTCTTCAAAGGTAACCGGTTCGTATGCGTAGGTGAGGTACTCTTGTTGGAGGTGTGTGGTGTTTTGTTGTGCTGTGCGTACCGCTTCGTGTGCATCGGGTGTTCCTTCGTGCATGAGGGTGTCCGCTGCCTGTCGCAGAGTAGCAACCGCGTCTTTCCACGCGTGGTACTTCATCATGAGTTCTGGGCAGGAGGTGGGCATAGGTTAGGGGGTGGGTTTGATTGTTATATGTGGGTACTTCGCGCGTAGTGTGTCTCGTTCGGTTGAGGTGAGAGCATGGAGAACGAGGTCACCACCAATTGCGTGTGGGAGTATGAGACCTTCTGCGGAGGTGAGGCTGCCGAGGTTAAGACTGCCACCGATTATGTGTGGGAGAATGAGACCTTCTGCGGAAGTGAGGCTGCCGAGGTTAAGACTGCCACCGATTGTGTGTGGGAGAATGAGACCTTCTACTGAGGTGAGGTTCTCGAGGTTGAGGCCGCCATCGATTGTATGTGGGAAGATGAGACCTTCTGCGGAGGTGAGGTTCCAGAGGTTGAGATATCCACCGATTGTATGTGGGAGGATGAGACCTTCTGCGGAGGTGAGGCGGTTGAGGTAGAGATAGTCACCAATTGCGTGTGGAAGGATGAGACCTTCTGCGGAGGTGAGGTTCCAGAGGTTGAGGCCACCACCGATTGTGTGTGGGAGTGTGAGACCTTCTGCGAAGGTGAGGTTGCCGAGGTAGAGGCCACACTTTTTGAGTACCGCAGTCATAGCAAGAGCTTTGTTGAGTTCGGGAGTTGGTTGTGTGGTGAAAAACCTAATCAACGCTATATGTTCCTGTGCAAATTCAAATTCGACTTCCCCACCCATCAAACCACGTATACGTATTCCTGCTTCTGCTTCAATACGAGGGAGGGTGTGTTCTTCAAAGGTAACCGGTTCGTATGCGTAGGTGAGGTACTCTTGTTGGAGGTGTGTGGTGTTTTGTTGTGCTGTGCGTACCGCTTCGTGTGCATCGGGTGTACCTTCGTGCATGAGGGTGTCCGCTGCCTGTCGCAGAGTAGCAACCGCGTCTTTCCACGCGTGGTACTTCATCATGAGTTCTGGGCAGGAGGTGGGCATGGGTTAGGGGGTTGGTTTGATTGTTATATGTGGGTACTTCGCGCGCAAGATGTCTCGTTCGGTGGAGGTGAGGTTCTCGAGGTTGAGGTTGCCACCAATGGAGTGTGGGAGAATGAGACCTTCTGCGGAGGTGAGACCCCTGAGGTCGAGACTACCACCAATGGAGTGTGGGAGAATGAGACCTTCTGTGGAGGTGAGACCCCTGAGGTCGAGGCCACCACCGATTGTATGTGGGAGGATGAGACCTTCTGCGGAGGTGAGGTTCCAGAGGTTGAGATATCCACCAATGGAGTGTGGGAGGATGAGACCTTCTACTGAGGTGAGGCGGTCGAGGTAGAGACTACCACCGATGGAGTGTGGGAGTGTGAGACCTTCTGCGGAGGTGAGACTTCCGAGGTCGAGGAAACCACCAATAGAGTGTGGGAGGATGAGACCTTCTACTGAGGTGAGGTTGTTGAGATAAAGGCCACCGATTGTATGTGGGAGGATGAGACCTTCTGCTGAGGTGAGGCGATTGAGGTAGAGGTCACCACCAATGGAGTGCGGAAGTGTGAGACCTTCTGCTGAGGTGAGATTGTCGAGATAGAGGCCACCACCAATGGAGTGTGGGAGGATGAGACCTTCTACCGAGGTGAGATTGTCGAGGTTGAGGAAACCACCTATGGAATGTGGGAGGATGAGACCTTCTGCTGAGGTGAGATTGTCGAGGTTGAGGCCGCCATCGATTGCATGTGGGAGGATGAGACCTTCTGCGGAGGTGAGGTTGTTGAGGTAGAGATTACCACCAATGGAGTGTGGAAGTGTGAGACCTTCTGCGGAGGTGAGTTTCTCGAGGTAGAGACTGCCACCGATTGTATGTGGAAGGATGAGACCTTCTGCGGAGGTGAGATTGTCGAGGTAGAGGCCACACTTTTTGAGTACCGCAGTCATAGCAAGAGCTTTGTTGAGTTCGGGAGTTGGTTGTATGGTGGAAAACCCAATCCACGATATGTGTTCGTGTTCGAATTGAAACTTAACGTCCTTACCCACCAAACCACGTATACGTGTTCCTGCTTCTGCTTCAATACGAGGGAGGGCGTGTTCTTCAAAGGTAACCGGTTCGTATGCGTAGGTGAGGTACTCTTGTTGGAGGTGTGTGGTGTTTTGTTGTGCTGTGCGTACCGCTTCGTGTGCATCGGGTGTTCCTTCGTGCATGAGGGTGTCCGCTGTCTGTCGCAGAGTAGCAACCGCGTCTTTCCACGCGTGGTACTTCATCATGAGTTCTGGGCAGGAGGTGGGCATGGGTTAGGGGGTGGGTTTGATTGTTATATGTGGGTACTTCGCGCGTAGTGTGTCTCGTTCGGTGGAGGTGAGTTTCTCGAGGTAGAGACCACCACCTATGGATTGTGGGAGGATGAGACCTTCTGCGGAGGTGAGATTGTTGAGGTTGAGGAAACCACCTATGGAATGTGGGAGGATGAGACCTTCTGCTGAGGTGAGATTGTCGAGGTTGAGGCCGCCATCGATTGCATGTGGGAGGATGAGACCTTCTGCGGAGGTGAGGTTGTTGAGGTAGAGATTACCACCAATGGAGTGTGGAAGTGTGAGACCTTCTGCGGAGGTGAGTTTCTCGAGGTAGAGACTGCCACCGATTGTATGTGGAAGGATGAGACCTTCTGCGGAGGTGAGACTCTCGAGGTCGAGATAGCCACCAATTGCGTGTGGAAGGATGAGACCTTCTGCGGAGGTGAGTCTGCCGAGGTAGAGATAGCCACCGATTGTATGTGGGAGGATGAGACCCTCTGCGGAGGTGAGGTTCTTGAGGTAGAGACCACACTTTTTGAGTACCGCAGTCATAGCAAGAGCTTTGTTGAGTTCGGGAGTTGGTTGTATGGTGGAAAACCCAATCCACGATATGTGTTCGTGTTCGAATTGAAACTTAACGTCCTTACCCACCAAACCACGTATACGTGTTCCTGCTTCTGCTTCAATACGAGGGAGGGCGTGTTCTTCAAAGGTAACCGGTTCGTATGCGTAGGTGAGGTACTCTTGTTGGAGGTGTGTGATGTTTTGTTGTGCTGTGCGTACCGCTTCGTGTGCATCGGGTGTTCCTTCGTGCATGAGGGTGTCCGCTGCCTGTCGCAGAGTAGCAACCGCGTCTTTCCACGCGTGGTACTTCATCATGAGTTCTGGGCAGGAGGTGGGCATAGGTTAGGGGGTTGGTTTGATTGTTATATGTGGGTACTTCGCGCGCAAGATGTCTCGTTCGGTTGAGGTGAGAGCATGGAGAACGAGGTCACCACCGATTGTATGTGGGAGGATGAGACCTTCTGCGGAGGTGAGGTTCCAGAAGTTAAGACTACCACCGATTGTGTGTGGGAGTGTGAGACCTTCTGCGGAGGTGAGGCTGCCGAGGTTAAGACTGCCACCGATTGTGTGTGGGAGGATGAGACCTTTTGTGGAGGTGAGTTTCTCGAGGTTGAGGCCGCCATCGATTGTATGTGGGAGGATGAGACCTTCTGCGGAGGTGAGATTGTTGAGATAAAGGCCACCGATTGTATGTGGGAGTGTGAGACCTTCTGCGGAGGTGAGGTTGTTAAGGTAGAGGTCACCACCAATGGAGCGCGGAAGTGTGAGACCTTCTGCTGAGGTGAGATTGTCGAGATAGAGTCCACCACCAATGGAGTGCGGAAGTGTGAGACCTTCTGCTGAGGTGAGATTGTTGAGGAAGAGGTTGCCACCAATGGAGTGTGGGAGGATGAGACCTTCTGCGGAGGTGAGGCGGTTGAGGTAGAGGCCACCACCGATTGCGTGTGGGAGTGTGAGACCTTCTGCGAAGGTGAGACTCCTGAGGTCGAGGCCGCCACCAATGGAGTGTGGAAGAATGAGACCTTCTGCGGAGATGAGGTTGTTGAGGTAGAGGTCACACTTTTTGAGTACCGCAGTCATAGCAAGAGCTTTGTTGAGTTCGGGAGTTGGTTGTGTGGTGGAAAACCCAATCCACGATATGTGTTCGTGTTCAAAACCAAACCTAACGTCCCCACCCATCAAACCACGTATACGTGTTCCTGCTTCTGCTTCAATACGAGGGAGGGTGTGTTCTTCAAAGGTAACCGGTTCGTATGCGTAGGTGAGGTACTCTTGTTGGAGGTGTGTGATGTTTTGTTGTGCTGTGCGTACCGCTTCGTGTGCATCGGGTGTTCCTTCGTGCATGAGGGTGTCCGCTGCCTGTCGCAGAGTAGCAACCGCGTCTTTCCACGCGTGGTACTTCATCATGAGTTCTGGGCAGGAGGTGGGCATAGGTTAGGGGGTTGGTTTGATTGTTATATGTGGGTACTTCGCGCGCAAGATGTCTCGTTCGGTGGAGGTGAGTTTGCTGAGATAAAGGCTACCACCAATGGAGTGTGGGAGGATGAGACCTTCTACTGAGGTGAGACTGCCGAGGTAGAGATATCCACCGATTGTATGTGGGAGGATGAGACCTTCTACTGAGGTGAGGTTGTCGAGACTGAGATATCCACCAATTGCGCGTGGAAGGATGAGACCTTCTGCGGAGGTGAGTTTCTCGAGGTTGAGGCCGCCACCGATAGATTGTGGGAGGATGAGGTCTTTGGCGGAGGTGAGGTTCCAGAGGTTAAGACTGCCACCGATGGATTGTGGGAGGATGAGACCTTCTGCGGAGGTGAGGCGATTGAGGTAGAGGTCACCACCAATGGAGTGCGGAAGTGTGAGACCTTCTGCGGAGGTGAGGCGGTCGAGGTAGAGACCACCACCGATTGTATGTGGGAGTGTGAGACCTTCTGCGGAGGTGAGATTGCTGAGGTCGAGATACCCACCAATTGAGTGTGGGAGTGTGAGACCTTCTGCGGAGGTGAGACCCCTGAGGTTGAGGCCGCCACCGATTGTATGTGGGAGTGTGAGACCTTCTGCGAAGGTGAGGTTCCTGAGGTCGAGGCCACACTTTTTGAGTACCGCAGTCATAGCAAGAGCTTTGTTGAGTTCGGGAGTTGGTCGTGTGGTGAAAAACCTAATCCACGATATGTGTTCGTGTTCAAAACCAAACCTAACGTCCTTACCCATCAAACCACGTATACGTGCTCCTGCTTCTGCTTCAATACGAGGGAGGGTGTGTTCTTCAAAGGTAACCGGTTCGTATGCGTAGGTGAGGTACTCTTGTTGGAGGTGTGTGGTGTTTTGTTGTGCTGTGCGTACCGCTTCGTGTGCATCGGGTGTTCCTTCGTGCATGAGGGTGTCCGCTGCCTGTCGCAGAGTAGCAACCGCGTCTTTCCACGTGTGGTACTTCATCATGAGTTCTGGGCAGGAGGTGGGCATGGGTTAGGGGGTGGGTTTGATTGTTATATGTGGGTACTTGGCGCGTAGTGTGTCTCGTTCGGTTGAGGTGAGTTTGCTGAGATAAAGGCTACCACCAATGGAGTGTGGGAGCGTGAGGCCTTCTGCGGAGGTGAGGCGGTCGAGGTAGAGGTCACCACCGATTGTATGTGGGAGGATGAGACCTTCTGCGGAGGTGAGATTGTCGAGACTGAGATATCCACCAATTGTGCGTGGGAGCGTGAGACCTTCTGCGGAGGTGAGGCGGTCGAGGTAAAGATTGCCACCGATTGTGTGTGGGAGTGTGAGACCTTCTGCGGAGGTGAGGTTCTCGAGGTTGAGGCCGCCATCGATTGTATGTGGGAGGATGAGACCTTCTGCGGAGGTGAGATTGTCGAGGTTAAGACTGCCACCGATTGTATGTGGGAGGATGAGACCTTTTGTGGAGGTGAGGTTGCCGAGGTCGAGATACCCACCAATTGAGTGTGGGAGTGTGAGACCTTCTGCGGAGGTGAGGTTCCTGAGGTAGAGGCCATACTTTTTGAGTACCACCATCATGGCAAGAGCTTTGTTGAGTTCGGGAGTTGGTCGTGTGGTGGAAAACCTAATCCACGATATGTGTTCCTGTGCAAATTCAAAGTTGGCTTCCTCACCCATCAAACCACGTATACGTGTTCCTGCTTCTGCTTCAATACGAGGGAGGGTGTGTTCTTCAAAGGTAACCGGTTCGTATGCGTAGGTGAGGTACTCTTGTTGGAGGTGTGTGGTGTTTTGTTGTGCTGTGCGTACCGCTTCGTGTGCATCGGGTGTTCCTTCGTGCATGAGGGTGTCCGCTGCCTGTCGCAGAGTAGCAACCGCGTCTTTCCACGTGTGGTACTTCATCATGAGTTCTGGGCAGGAGGTGGGCATGGGTTAGGGGGTGGGTTTGATTGTTATATGTGGGTACTTGGCGCGTAGTGTGTCTCGTTCGGTTGAGGTGAGTTTGCTGAGATAAAGGCTACCACCAATGGAGTGTGGGAGCGTGAGGCCTTCTGCGGAGGTGAGGCGGTCGAGGTAGAGGTCACCACCGATTGTATGTGGGAGGATGAGACCTTCTGCGGAGGTGAGACTTCCGAGGTCGAGGAAACCACCAATAGAGTGTGGAAGTGTCAGACCTTCTGCGGAGGTGAGGTTCTCGAGGTTGAGGCCGCCATCGATTGTATGTGGGAGGATGAGACCTTCTGCTGAGGTGAGATTGTCGAGACTGAGATATCCACCAATTGTGCGTGGGAGCGTGAGACCTTCTGCGGAGGTGAGGTTCTCGAGGTTGAGGCCGCCATCGATTGTATGTGGGAGGATGAGACCTTCTGCGGAGGTGAGATTGTCGAGGAAGAGGCCACCACCAATGGAGTGCGGAAGTGTGAGACCTTCTGCTGAGGTGAGGTCGCCGAGATTGAGATATCCGCCGATGGATTGTGGGAGGATGAGACCTTCTGCGGAGGTGAGACTCTCGAGGTCGAGGCCACACTTTTTGAGTACCACCATCATGGCAAGAGCTTTGTTGAGTTCGGGAGTTGGTTGTATGGTGGAAAACCCAATCCACGATATGTGTTCGTGTTCAAAACCAAACCTAACGTCCTTACCAATCAAACCACGTATACGTGTTCCTGCTTCTGCTTCAATACGAGGGAGGGCGTGTTCTTCAAAGGTAACCGGTTCGTATGCGTAGGTGAGGTACTCTTGTTGGAGGTGTGTGATGTTTTGTTGTGCTGTGCGTACCGCTTCGTGTGCATCGGGTGTTCCTTCGCGCATGAGGGTGTCCGCTGCCTGTCGCAGAGTAGCAACCGCGTCTTTCCACGCGTGGTACTTCATCATGAGTTCTGGGCAGGAGGTGGGCATAGGTTAGGGGGTGGGTTTGATTGTTATATGTGGGTACTTCGCGCGTAGTGTGTCTCGTTCTGCGGAGGTGAGGCTGCCGAGGTAGAGGTCACCACCGATTGTATGTGGGAGGATGAGACCTTCTGCTGAGGTGAGACTACTGAGGTCGAGGAAACCACCTATGGAATGTGGGGGGATGAGACCTTCTGCGGAGGTGAGACGGTTGAGGTAGAAATTGCCACCGATTGTATGTGGGAGTGTGAGACCTTCTGCGGAGGTGAGGTTGTTGAGGTAGAGATTACCACCAATGGAGTGTGGAAGTGTGAGACCTTCTGCGGAGGTGAGGTTGTTGAGGTAGAGATTACCACCAATGGAGTGTGGAAGTGTGAGACCTTCTGCGGAGGTGAGGTTCCAGAGGTCGAGGCCACACTTTTTGAGTACCACCATCATGGCAAGAGCTTTGTTGAGTTCGGGAGTTGGTTGTGTAGCGGAAAACCCAACCCGCGATATGTGTTCGTGTTCAAAACCAAACCTAACGTCCTTACCCATCAAACCACGTATACGTGTTCCTGCTTCTGCTTCAATACGAAAGAGGGTGTGTTCTTCAAAGGTAACCGGTTCGTATGCGTAGGTGAGGTACTCTTGTTGGAGGTGTGTGGTGTTTTGTTGTGCTGTGCGTACCGCTTCGTGTGCATCGGGTGTACCTTCGTGCATGAGGGTGTCCGCTGCCTGTCGCAGAGTAGCAACCGCGTCTTTCCACGCGTGGTACTTCATCATGAGTTCTGGGCAGGAGGTGGGCATGGGTTAGGAAATAGTAACGTGAAATATACATAGAGTATACCGTAGGAAACGCACCTATAGAAGTAGAAGTCGAACTTCTGTGATTTCGCTACATTTTTCTTTTTTCCTTTCCCCACATACCAGCTACCACATACTATCTCTATTTGACAGCAAGCAGTAGAAACAGTCCCATATACACACGCTCGACAATCCACTCCTCATTTTGAACGTAAGAACGTACAATGAGGAACATATGACCGCCCCGTTTGTACACCTTCATACACATTCGCACTACTCTCTTCTTTCTGCACTTCCAAAGATTAAGAAACTTGTTGCTCGGGCTGTTGAGTTGCAAATGCCCGCACTCGCACTTACTGATAATGGAAATATGTACGGTGCGATTGAATTTTACAAAGCGTGCCTTAAAGCTGAAATTAAACCAATTCTCGGTGTTGATTTTTATGTCGCCGCACGCACACGACATGACAAAGAACCGGGCATAGATGCTAAGCGCGATCGACTTGTACTTCTTGCAATGAATGACGTTGGATACAAAAATCTCATCAAACTGGTCACGTACTCACACACCGAAGGATTTTATTATCGCCCACGCGTTGATCGAGAACTTCTTCAAAAATACCACGAGGGACTCATTGCTATTTTGCCTATTTTTAACGGTCCACTTTCAAATGCACTACGTAATAACGATACCGAACGTCTGAACACCACTTTCTCTTTTTATCTTGAAACATTTGGAAAAGAAAATATTTATCTTGAAATTACACACCATCCCGATGTTGATGGACACGAGGCGTTGGTTCAAAAAGTAATTGCATTCGGAAAAGAAACAAACACACCACTCATCGCCAGCAACGATGTCCACTACCTTTCACCTGACGACATGATGGCACGCAAGACGCTCCTTTCTATTCAATCTGGTTCAGATTTCCGCGGAGGAGGATTCACATCATCTGAAGCAGACTTCTCATTCTTGTCACCAGATGAAATGCAGAAACTTTTTAAAGACACACCTGAAGCACTGGAAAATACTCTCAACATTGCCGACCGGTGTCACATCGACATTCCTCTGGGCTCTTGGATGTTTCCAAATCTCGCACTTCCTGAAGGGGCAACGTACGAAAGTGAGCTCCGTACACGTGTTGATGAAGGATTCACACGACGCGAGCTTACTAAAACACCTGAGATACAACAGCGATTGGACTTTGAGCTCGATACTATTATTTCAAAAGGATACGCTCCATACTTTCTCGTTGTAGGAGACCTACTTGCATATGCTCGTGAACACAAAATTTTGACCAACACTCGTGGTTCGGTTGCTGGATCACTCGTCTCATATGTCCTTGGTATCACAACTGTTAATCCACTTGAATACCAGCTCCCCTTCGAACGCTTTCTCAACCCTCTTCGTCCTTCACCTCCCGACATCGATCTAGATATTGCTGATAACAAACGCGACACCATGATTGCGTATGCTCGTGAAAAATACGGAGCAGATAATGTTGCACAAATTGGAACATTTGGAACGATGATGGCGCGTGGTGCGGTGCGTGACACTGCTCGTGCACTCGGCTTTGACTATGCTATTGGAGACCAAATTGCAAAGCTCATACCTATGGGTTCACAAGGATTTCCAATGAGTTTGGATCGTGCGATGAAAGATGAAAAAGATTTGAAAGCACTCTATGATCGAGATGAAGACGCCCAACGTATTATCGACATGGCAAAGAAAATTGAAGGATGTGCACGCCACATTTCCGTGCACGCTGCCGGCGTGGTCATCTCCCCTATTCCGCTCGTTGAGATTGTTCCAACACAATTTGATCCAAAAGGTGAAGGGAAACTCCTCACACAGTACGACATGCATGCCGTTGAAGATGTCGGGCTTCTCAAATTCGATTTCCTCGGACTCAAAAACCTCGCCATTCTCTCAGAGGCAATCCGTCGCGTACGAAAAATCTATGGCATTGAAATAGATGTCGAGACACTTCCTATAGATGACAAAGAAACGTACGACATGCTTGCACGTGGAGACACAATGGCGGTCTTTCAACTCAGCGGTCAAGCCATGACACAATTTCTCAAAGAACTTCGCCCATCAAATATCCACGACATCAACGCTATGGTGGCCCTCTATCGACCTGGTCCAATGAATAACATTCCAGAGTACATCGCACGCAAACATGGCAAAAAACCGGTCATCTACATGCATCCAAAAATGAAAAACTTCCTTGAACGTTCACACGGTATTCTTGTGTACCAGGACGACCTTATGTCCACAGCACTCGAACTTGCGGGGTACACGTGGGAGACCGTGGACAAATTCCGTAAAGCAATCGGAAAGAAGATTCCTGAAGAAATGGCAAAACAACACGTCATCTTCGTGGAAGGTTGTGTCAAAAACTCTGGAATGACAACAACACAAGCTGAAGATATGTGGAAACTTTTTGAACCATTCCAAGGATATGGATTCAATAAAGCACACGCTGCAAGTTACGGCCGACTTGCCTACCAAACAGCATACATGAAGGCACACTACCCAACAGCGTACATGGCAGCGGTGCTTTCGGCTGATGCGGGTGACGTTGAAAAAATTTCTGAGCTCATCGCAGGATGTGTTGCTATGGGTATTGAAGTGCTCCCTCCTGATATCAATGAAAGTTTTGGAGCATTTTCTGTCGTAACCAAAGATTTGACAACTGACGACACCGAAAAAATTCGATTTGGACTGTACTCAATTAAAAATCTTGGGGAAGGTATTTCAGATGTCATTATTGAAGAGCGAAAACAACATGGTCCGTACGAATCACTTGAAAATTTCCTTGATCGCATCCACGATCGCAACCTCAACAAAAAATCTCTTGAAGCACTTATTCAATCTGGTTCGCTCGACCGTTTTGGTGAACGCGGACACATGCTCGCAAATGTCAGTACCCTTCTCGCATTCAACAAAGAATCGTCCGCACGCGGAAAAGCACAAGACTCCCTCTTTGGCGGAGTGGAAAGCCCTTTTACATCACACATGCGCTTAGAAGATGCCCCTGCGGCAACACAGGCACAGAAACTTGCGTGGGAAAAAGCACTTCTTGGTTTGTACATTTCTGGTCATCCACTGGACGTACATAAAGCATTTTTAGAAAAAGTACCAACAAACGTAGAAAAAATAAAAACACTTCCCTCAGGTATGACATCCGTGATCTATGGCCTCGTCGAAGATGTTCGCCCTATCATGACCAAGAAAAATGAAAAAATGGCGTTCGTACACATTAGCGATTACACAGGAACACTTGAACTTGTTCTCTTTCCTAAAGTGTATGAAGAATATAAAAATCTACTCGTTGTCGGTAGTTGTGTGGGAGTTAAGGGGAAAATTTCTTTACGCAACGGTGAAATCAGCATGCTTGCCGACAAAGTAAAACCTCTTGGTGATGGACTAGGTACACCGCCTCCACTACAAAAAATCGCCGAATAGCCCTTGTGTCTTTGGTCTTGTAACGATACCATTACGAGTACTATGGAAAAACATACACCCGAGGAGCTCGCGCCCATGCGCCACACCCTTTCGCACCTTATGGCTGCAGCAGTTTTAGAAGTGCGCCCTGACGCAAAACCAACCCTTGGTCCCGCAATCGATAATGGTTTTTATTACGACTTTGACTTTCCTACCCCGATTGTCGACACTGACCTCAAAGAGATTCAGAAGCGAATGAAAAAGATGCTGTCATCGTGGAAAGAATTTACACACGAGGAGGTTTCGAAAGAACAGGCCTGGGAACAATTTGCAAACAATGAGTACAAGCAGGAGCTTATCAACGAAATCGTAGAGCGCGGTGAAAAAATTACACTCTACACGTGTGGTGGTTTTACCGATTTGTGTCGTGGAGGACATGTTGAACATCCATCTCAAGATATTGCTGCTGATGGTTTTAAAATTTCTCATCTCGCAGGTGCCTATTGGCGTGGAGACGAAAAGAACAAAATGCTCACACGTATTTATGGTCTTGCGTTTGCAACTAAAGAGGACCTCGACGCATACGAAACACAAATTGAAGAGGCAAAGAAGCGTGACCATAAAAAACTCGGTCGCGAGATGGATATTTTTGTCTTTTCAGACCTTGTTGGAAGCGGTCTTCCCCTCTGGACTCCAAAAGGAACAATGCTCCGCAATCTTCTCGATGACTATGTGTGGGAACTACGCAGCGCACGCGGATACGAACGAGTTGAAATTCCCCACATCACCAAAAAAGATCTCTATGAAAAATCTGGTCACTGGGCAAAGTTTCAAGATGAACTCTTCAAGATTACCACCCGTGAGGGACACCTCTTTGCGATGAAGCCGATGAATTGTCCGCACCACACGCAAATTTTTGACCGCAAACAGTGGAGCTACCGTGAGATGCCTCAACGATATGCAAACACAACTGCGTGCTACCGCGATGAACAATCAGGAGAACTCTCTGGCCTTTCGCGTGTTCGAAGTTTTTCACAAGATGATGCTCACGTATTCTGTCGTATGGAACAAGTGAAAGATGAGTTTCTTAAGGTATGGGATATTGTGCACGAATTCTACGGTACATTTGGTTTTCAACTTGTTGTTCGCCTCTCAACACACGATCCCGCACACCCAGACAAATACCTCGGTGATGAAGCGCGTTGGGCGGTGGCCGAAGGAATGCTTGCAGAAATTATAAAAGAAAAAGGTGTCACCGCGATTGATGGCCTTGGTGAAGCTGCCTTCTATGGTCCTAAATTGGACTTCATGGCACAAGACTCTTTGGGACGCGAGTGGCAGGTCGCCACAATTCAGTTGGATATGAACATGCCTGAAAGTTTTGACCTTTCATGCATCAATGAAAAAGGTGAAAAAGAACGTGTGGTAATGATTCACGCTGCAATCATGGGTTCTATTGAACGCTTTATGAGTATTATGATTGAACACACCGCTGGTTTGTTCCCTGTGTGGCTTTCCCCTACACAAGTCACTGTGATTCCTGTGTTAGAAAAGCACAACGCAAAGGCACGTGAAATCGCTAATGCACTCAAGACAGAGAAAGTGCGAGTATTGTGTGACGACAGCGACGAAATGCTTGGTAAAAAAATCCGCGCGTGGAAAGTTGAAAAAACTCCATATGCAATTGTGCTAGGTGACAAAGAAATAGAGAGCGGTGAACTCACTCTTGAAAAACGTTCTGGTGAAAAAGAAACTATTTCTCTCGAAGCTCTTATTGCAAAACTCAAAACAGAAATCTCTACCCGTGCTCTCTAAAATATCGAAATAAAAAAAGGGGGTTGAACCGCATGGTTCAACCCCCTTTTTGTAAAAACATCTGCTTACGACACTAACGCCGACCTTGCATCGCGCAAACGCTTGAGCTGTGTCCGTGCGAGCGCAATCTTCTCTTCCTGCGCCGCAATTGCCGTGTCGATTGCATTTGCAATGCCGGAGAGATCCACAGCAACCGACTCGAGAACCGTGGTGGGTGTCGGAGGAACTTCCACCGTCTCAGGAGCCGTGGGTGTCTGAGGAACTTCCACCAACATAGGAGAGAGTTTCCGGAGAAACACCTCTCCCTCTGGCGAAATCCGAAAACGCAGTGGCCGGTTTTCGGAGTTGCGCTCGACTTCGAGATAACCGTTTCGCGCAATAGCTCCGAGGGCTCGCCCGACGGAACGGTTGTCCACCCTAGGCATCACGTGTTCCTTGACGAGTTCCAGCGCCGAGGTTGAGGAGATCCATTCGCCGATGCCCACCTTCTCTTGGAAGAGAATGAGCACCAGCCCGAACTGATTGGGATCCTCACTGAAGCCACGAAGTGACTCGTGCGCAACGGGCGAGAGCCCTTGCATCTCAGCCTGCTCGCGAATGGTGACCGGCTGCGACAACACAACCGGAACAACGGGCGTCACTGGAATGGTCTCCGGAACAGGAATCGTCGCCTGTGGCGACTCGGAAACAACCTCAGGAGCCCAATTGCGCTTCTGCGCCGCTTCCAACGCCTTGTAGCAAGCAATGATGGAGTAGCCGTTAGGGACGACGAGTCCGCATTCGTGCGCTGAATCGTTGCTCCCCGGTTTCACGTACACAGCGATGCTCCCTCGTCGATCGTCATGACCGAGCACCTTGAACTCCGGCCGGTGCGTGGTCCCTTTGACTTTGGGTCCGAGACGAAGCGTCCACGTCTCCTCACGATCAGAGAGCGGGAATCCTGCAAATTGCAGGTACCGCTCAACGAGACTCTTAGTTCCCTTTGGGACATCCATTCCACGGCGTCCCGTATCAACTAACACGAACAGCATGTGTAACTCCTTTCTTTCTGTTAAAGAACTAGTTTTTTGAGACAGAAAACAGAACATCTCTGTCTCCAACTGCCAGCAAATTACACCAGAATTTACATGTTGTCAACACGAGTTATTGGAAACATTTCATCCACAACCCACTTTTTTTCACCTTCTTTACGAAAAAGGGTGATGTTATCAAACGGCACAACAAAATATGGTTTAGGAAGCGTATTCACGTACTTCCAAATTTTTTCTATTTTCTCTGGAGATACGTCATTGTCAGCAAGTGTTGCGTGGGGAACAAAATTCGGAAAATCTTCTTTTGGTAGTACTGCCATAATTTTTTGACGTATGTCTGCGATAGCGTCTTCGGTACTCTTTTCCATATCAACAGCAGCAAATACCACCCTATCTGCGAAGCGATCAAACCCAGAAAGCGTTAACGTTCCTGAAACAGAATATTTTTGTATCCACGCTCGCAATAAATCTTTTATTGGAGAAACGTCATCCATGTTAAAGGGCCGATACAATGTAATGTGAGAAGGAATGTACTCATGTATTTTCCACGTATCAAATTTTTCGGAAATATCCTTCGCAAGTGCTGTGTGCCATTTCCCCGCTTCTTCTTGAATTGCAAAACCAATAAAATACCTCATATTCCTGTACTAAACAAATCCTCTGGTAAATAGATAATTTCAATACCTAGACGTTGCGCTTGATCATGCTCCCAATTCGCACCACGAGATGTTTTCCAGTCAGGGAGAAAGTATAAGGTATCTACAAGTTTATTTTCAAAAATAGGCGAATAAAATTCTTCAAGTAATCGCATGGAATATGAAACATTCGGTTCTAGTTCTTTCTTTATTCGCTGCATCGGAACTTCAAACGGCATTTGATTAAACACCTCAACGTCATTTTGTAAAATATGTTCGAGTGCAACATCAAATCTTTTTAGGTTTGCTTCTACAGAACCAGCGCCACCTGTTGAAATAGGGCCACACATTTGTCCTCGCGGTCTTGGCATACGATCGAGTATGCGTTTGGCAATTGTAAAAAGTTCACCATACGATTGTGCAGTTTCCAGCGCATCTTTGTCCTCTTGTGTCCAGTATTCTTTCGACATAAGAACGATTGTATCACCTCATAAAACAACTCCAAAAAATTGGAACATTCCTTACTGTACTCTTGACAATAAGTAACCAAGGTATATTCTTCAGAGTATATTAGTTTGATTAATCCCTAAATCTTATGGACGGATTCTTTAGTGTCAATAATATAGTTTTTACAGTTATCGGATATCCAATGAGCTATATTGAGTTCTTTGGTACCCTCCTCAATATATGGTGCGTATATCTTGTAGCAAAAAATAAAACACTCAACTGGCCTGTTGGTATTGTGGCAACTATCCTTTTTGGATTTCTTTTCTTTCAAATTAATTTATATGCTGATTTTCTTGAACAAATCTATTTCCTCCTCACAGGTTTCTGGGGTTGGTGGGCGTGGAGTACGGGTAAAAAGAGCGCAAAAGAAGAGAAGCCCGTTCTCGCTCTTTCTTTCACATCTCGTCTGGGGTGGATACTTATCACGTTTGTCGGAACACTCATTTTAGGATATGTGGATGCCCATCTCAATGTATACTTTCCAAAAGTTTTTACAGAAGCAGCATCATTCCCTTACCTCGACTCGTTTACAACAATCATGAGTTTTGTAGCAACAATTTTACTTATACACAAAGAATTCGAGGCTTGGTATCTTTGGATTCTTGTGGATATTATTGGTATCTGGCTCTACTGGATAAAAGATGTTCACTTTGTATCTATTCTATATGTTATCTTCTTTATTCTTGCTGTAAACGGACTCACTACCTGGCGTAAACTTTACAAAAAACAACAATCGCTACAAAAAACCATATGATAAAAGGATTCATTATCGGAAAATTCTATCCGTTTCACCTTGGTCATATGTATTTGATTGATGTAGCGAGAGCAAATTGTGACCATTTGATTGTTTGGGTCTGTGAAAAAGCAGAACAAACAGTGCTTGGCCATGTTCGTGCCAACTGGATCAAAGAATTATATCCCGATGTTGAGGTACGACTCATACCTGACACACTTGCAGATGATGATACACAAGGGTGGGCAACATATACACTTCGTGTGCTTGGCGAAGCACCGGATATTGTTTTCACTTCAGAAGACTATGGTGAGCCGTACGCAAAACTCATGGGCTCACGGCATATAATTGTTGATAAACACCGGGTACACATTCCTATCTCTGGAACGAAAGTTCGTAATGATGCCATCGCAAATTGGGCCTACCTAGCACCTCCTGTACGAGCCCACTATGCAAAACGTGTCGTTGTGCTAGGTGCGGAATCAACAGGAACCACAACACTTTCAAAAGCACTTGCGGAACATTTTCAAACCACATGGGTACCTGAATATGGTCGGGAATACTGTTTACATCGTATAGAAGATCCTGATAAAAAATGGAGTACGGATGAATTTATTCATATCGCCTCAGAGCACTCGCGTCGTGAAGATGAGCTGGCCAGAAACGCATATGGAGTTTTGATTAGCGATACTGATGCGTTTGCTACATCAATATGGCACAAACGTTATATGGGATTTTATTCGCCGGAAGTGCAAAAAATTGCTAATAAAAGGAGGGTGGATTTATACATACTTACCGGAGACGAAATTCCTTTTGTGCAAGATGGCACTCGAGATGGTGAAAACATTCGTCACGAAATGCACATTTGGTTCATTGAAGAAATGAAACGGACAGGAAGAACATACGTCTTAGTACAAGGTACCCCCGAAGAAAGACTACAGCAGTCTATCAGTGCTATAGAAAAGATTTTAGTTTAACTATACAAAGTATATGACACCCAACTCACCACACGTTAAGTTTGCGATACTTGCATCTGACACAGCTATCTTTACCGTTCGAGATGGAGAACTACTTGTACGTCTCGTAAATGTTGATCGCCCTCCCCACTTTAAAAATATTCCCGGACTTCCTGGTGGTCTACTCACCCCAAAAGAAACAGCTGACGAAGCAGCACTTCGTCATATAGAGGAGAAGGCACACATCAAAGCAAGTAAACTATATATTGAACAACTATACACTTTTAGTGCTGTACACCGCGATCCACGAGGACGTGTCGTTGCTGTCGCACATACCGCACTGATCCCTTGGGAAAATCTCTCAGCAACAGAGCAAATGGATACCAATGGCGCACAGTGGGTATCTGTCTCGAGTGCACACAAACTTGCATATGACCACGATGAAGTTCTCACTGTTGCTGTAAATCGTCTACGATCACGTTCCACGTACACAACCATCGTCAGTAAACTCATGCCAGCAGAATTCACACTTTCAGAATTAGAAAAAACATACGAAAGTATTCTTAAAACCCAATTTGATAAACGAAACTTTCGTAAAAAAATTCTGAAACTGAAAATCCTCAAAGAACTTCCACACAAACGAACCGGTGTTGCGTTTCGTCCTGCAGCACTCTACACATTCGCGTCTCCTAAAGTTAAAGAGATCGAAATTCTCTAAACGTGTCTTTAAAAAGCCCCTACCAAAGGGCTTTTTAGTTATCCCCCATATTGATTTGCTAAGGTGCTTGACAGCCAGATACTTATTGTATAACATACACTTAGTACAGAGTTTTGAGGGCATATATTTTTTACCTTTACTTAGTGTAATGTATACAATATCTACCCTCTCAATTCGTAGCGTTCTTTGACAAGGAGAATACACAGACATGAGAAACACAACTGTTGGCGTCGTCGTCGCCAGGTTCCAGGTAGCGAAACTCCACAAGGGGCACACTTACCTCATCGACTACGTGAACTCGCGCTGCGACAACCTACTCATCATCCTCGGTACAGCTCGATCCTTCCCCACCAAGAAGAACCCCCTGTCCTTCGAGATGCGCCGGCTGATGATCGCGAACCGGTATCCAAACGCGATCATTGTCCCGCTTCGCGATACCAAACTCGACTCCCGTTGGAGTACCGAGCTGGACCTCGCCATCTCCTCTGCCCTTCCCGGTGGTGTTGATGGCCACACCGTCACACTGTACGGTTCCCGTGATTCCTTCATCGACTTCTACACCGGTGTGCATGCAACACACCTTGTCCCTCCTCTAGGAACGAGCAACGGTACGAAGAACCGTGAGCGTCTCGCGAACATCACCGACTCGGTGAAGTTTCGTGAAGGTGTCATCCACACGCAGATGAGCAGGCCGCCGGCCGTGTACCCCACGGTTGACATCGCCATCATCAAACGTGAGACCAATGAGGTCCTTCTCGGCGGTAAGAATGTGGACGGTGGCAAGCTTCGCTTCGTCGGCGGATTCGTTGACCCGAAGGATACCTCGTATGCAGTCGCTGCTAAGCGAGAAGTGTACGAAGAAACCACGGGCATCGAAATCGCCGATCTCAAGGAAGTTGGTTCCGCAAGAATCGACGACTGGAGGTATCGGGGCACCGGAGACAGCGTCATCACGACCTTCTTCACCGCTACGTACATCTTCGGTGCGCTTTGCGCCAGCGACGACCTCGATCGTCTTGTGTGGGTCCCTATCCCTCACGTGATAGAGTATCTCGTTCCGGAGCACGAGCCTCTCGGGCTCATGCTTCTCAAGCACTTCAACCAGACCCTGTGACAACAAGGAGAACGCCATGAACGCACACATCGAGCTCGGCAACACCGTCACTCGCACCGACAGCTACAAGGTCTCGCACCACCTGCAGTACCCTCCGAAGACCGAGATCCTCTTCTCCTTCTTCGAGAGCCGCGGGGGCGAGTTCCCCGGCGTGACCTTCTTCGGTCTCCAGTACATCCTCAAGCGGTATCTCGAGGGTGTCGTGGTCACCGAGCAAACGATCGCCAAGGCCCGTCGGCGCTTCGCCGCGCACTTCGGCTCCGACACGCTCTTCAACGAGAAGGGCTGGCGTAGGATCATCGATGTCCACGGCGGCAAGCTCCCCATCCGCATCAAGGCCGTTCCCGAAGGAACCACGGTTCCCACGAGCAACGTCCTGATGACCATCGAGAACACGGACCCCGAGCTGCCCTGGCTCACGAACTACATCGAGACCATCCTCACCCAGGTGTGGTACCCCTCGACCGTCGCGACCCAGAGCCGTGCGATGCGCAAGCTCGTCCTCTCGTTCCTCGA
This sequence comes from Candidatus Campbellbacteria bacterium, assembly GCA_016699465.1. Taxonomy (NCBI): domain Bacteria; phylum Candidatus Campbelliibacteriota; species Candidatus Campbelliibacteriota bacterium. The sequence continues at coordinate 222,185 of CP064977.1, forward strand.
GAAGACCGGTGACCCCTCACTCGTCGACTTCAAGGTCCACGACTTCGGGTACCGCGGTTCGACGTCCAACGAGTCCGCTGGCATCGGCGGCGCTGCCCATCTCGTCTCCTTCAAGGGGACGGACACGATGGTAGCGCTCGACGTCATCGAGGACTTCTACGGCGAGGAGTGCGCGGGGTTTTCCATCCCCGCTGCGGAGCACTCCACGATCACGTCGTGGGGCAAGGAGCACGAGGTCGACGCCTACCGCAACATGCTGACCTCGTTCCCTTCCGGTCTCGTCGCCGTCGTCTCCGACAGCTACGACATCTACAACGCCTGCAGCCAGCTGTGGGGCAAGGAGCTCAAGGAAGCGGTCATCAATCGTGACGGTGTCCTCGTCGTTCGCCCCGACAGCGGCTATCCGCCCGACGTCGTGGTGAAGGTGCTCGACATCCTCGGCAACGCCTTCGGCTACAGCATCAACAGCAAGGGCTACAAGGTGCTCAATCCGAAGGTACGCGTCATCCAGGGCGACGGCATCGACTTCTCGATGCTGCGCCGGGTGCTCGAGGCGATGGAGCAGCACGGATGGTCGGCCGACAACGTCGCATTCGGTTCCGGTGGCGGCCTGCTGCAGAAGGTGAATCGCGACACCCTGCGCTTCGCCTTCAAGGCTTGCGCTGTCCGTATCGACGGCCTCTGGCACGACGACATCATGAAGGATCCCGTGACCGATCACTCCAAGCGTTCGAAGGCTGGACGTCTCGTCCTCGTCAAGGACGACAAGACGTACAAGACGATGCGCGAGGAAGAGGCGATGCGGTCGGGGCTCCCCAACGAGCTCGTCACGGTCTTCGAGAACGGTGAGCTCCTCAAGGAGTACACCTTCGCCGAGATTCGTGAACGTGCCCTCATCGGCTGACGTCGTCTCGATCCTCTCATCTGTTTTTCTTCTTTCGTTCTTTTTACCGCCATCACGTCGATGGCGGTTTCTTTTTATATATAAAATCTATAACGAGGAAGGCCGCTGTCTTACAACAGCGGCCTAACCAAGAACAACTCCTTAGGGTTACAGCTCGGCGAGAGCATCCTCGATCTCGTGCATTAAGATGAGGTGCTTCTCAGCATGTGGAAGGTAGTAGCGGCGCGTCTCGACAATCTTCCGCTGACGCTTCTCCGGTGTACACGCGTAGAGCGTCAGCAAGTTGTGAAGACGATCAGCCAACTTGATCAGGAAGAACTCACGTGGTGCTGCATCGAAGCGGGTGTGGTACACGAGTTCACGTTCATCACGGTCCGCGTACTCCTCCTTGGATGGCTTCGTGAGGTACTGCACGTAGAGCGCGACCCGCTCTCCATACTTCACCCGAACGCGCTCAATGGTCCAGGACGGAATGTCCTCGACGATGTCATGGAGAAGCGCGGCGACGATGAGTTCGTAGTCCCTGATGCGCAGATAGTCGAGCAGGATGAGGGCAACGGCACGAATGTGCTCGAAGTACCTCGTCTTCTGGTCATCGCGATACTTCCCACGAAACGCGTCCTTGGCGTCGTTGTACGCCTGCTCAATGAGCTTGTAGCGCCAATCAAGCGTCGGGTAGTAGAGGGCCACCCTTCTGAAAAAGCTCGCACGATTCTCTGCGGCGGTGAGGAACTGCATCTTTTTATTCATCACCCCTCCTTGGGCTGTATGTGGTCTACCCAAATTATGTCACAAAAGAAATGGGCTGTCTATAAACTATCGTTTTATACTTTTCTGTATCGAAAACACGACACAGTGTGATCATTAACCATACCTGTTGCTTGCATATGCGCATAGATAGTTGTTGAGCCTAAAAATTTGAAACCACGTTTTTTTAAATCGAGTGCAAGTGCATCCGACTCTTTTGTTTTTGGTTGATACTCTTTGAGAGTTTTTATTTTGTGCGTCATTGGTTTGTGATTCACAAAAGACCAAATATATTTTGAAAATGTGCCAAACTCTTTTTGTACTTCAAGGAAACGCTGTGCGTTGTTTATTGCCGCTTCAATTTTTGCACGATTGCGGATTATACCTTCGTTTTTTAGAAGCTGCCGTACTTCTTTTTTTCCAAACTGTGCCACCTTTTTAGGATTGAACTGTGCAAATGCTTTTCTGTAGTTTTCTCTCTTACGAAGCACGGTGAGCCACGAGAGTCCTGCTTGTGCACTTTCAAGCACTAAAAATTCAAATATCTTTTTGTCATCATACACAGGAACACCCCACTCTTCATCGTGATATTTTTCATACAGCGCGTCGCCTTCTTTAACCCACGGACAACGTTTTATCATGTTGTGACCCTAACGATACAGAACTCAAAACCAATAGTCCAGTTTCTCCAAGAGCTCAGTAGTATAGCCTCTAAATTCTCTAGCCTCCAAAAAGATGTTTCTACACCAACAGCTCAACTACAAGAGATACTCCCTTAATGAGTTTAAAATCTATAAACCCACCTCTTTCATTACAACAGTGATGAGATCAAATATCTCTTGTACATTTGCATCTTCCATCTCTTTTTTTGAAGCAATATGAAAAAGAGAATGTGTTTTATCATTTGCGTCATCTTTAAAAGGAGTTGCCTTTTGTTTGATTCGTTCAATAGCACTTGAACCCGAAATAGAGAACTTCGTCCGTGACCTAAAAAAATTGTCTAACACAATACTAAAGTCCAAAGATCTCCTACTTGTGTTGTCTTCGTACAGTTTTTTATTCTTTACACTCGGAAATTTTTTCTTAAGGATTTGTACTATCAAATTTTCCATTACCTTTCGGCAAAGAATAAATGTCGCAGTACAACAATTTGCATGGTAAGTTCCATTTATTTCCTCAACATGTCGTAGGATAAAACTGTTTGTGGAAGGAAAGACCAAAATTGGAGGAAGTGGGCGCTTTCCACTCCTAACACTCGGACGCGCAGCCACTGGCACAACAGGTATGGTAGTAACTGTGGCTAATGATTTTTTATCATCATCGTCCAAAAAACGCATGAGGGATTTTCCTTTTTTTCTTGCCAAATACTGTGCTGCAGCTGCTGGTGTAAGTTGTGGGTGTGCATATTTGATTTCAGAAATACGGACAGCAAGAGAGCCTTTTGTGAGTCTAAGTGTCTTTATCAGGTGCTCACGAATTTCTTTACGCAGTATCTTTCCCATATTTTCTTATTGTCTTATTTACAATCTTTGCCACAGCATCAACGTCTGCTTGGTCAATCCCAAGAATTTCGCGCATCTCCTTGTTCCCCATACCTACTTGTCTGGCATGGAGGATAAATAAAGCCTGTACCCCTTTGTAGAGTTTTTCTTCTGTGGTAAGAGCCATTCGTTTCTTTTTAGTCATGAGTTTCTTTGGGAACTCTTATTCCCTTTACTAGACCATTAATTTTTCCAACTGACATGTTCAAGCCTGTTGCAATTTGTTTTTGTCCTGCACCACCCTTGTACATCTGGACAGCAATCAAGTGTTCTAGAAGGGATGCAATTCTTTGTAGTTTTGCATCTAATAGATGTGTTTGTTGTTTATTTTTCATGTTTCTTTTTGTTTTTTCTAGCATTGTGTAAAGCAACATTGACTGTGTTTGGTGTTGTATCAAGCAACTCAGCAATACGTTTTGGGGAAAGTCCCACATGACCCATTTCCTGTATAACCGCAGATTGTAAAGCTCCACGCTTCACCAGAACTGCCAATAACATCACCACCTCTTTTTGTGTTTGTAATATCTCTTTGTCCATAGTTATTTTTTAGCCCTCTGTAGTGTCTTTTGAACTGCAGGAAGACCCTTACCCAATAATGTGGCTATATCCTTGCTTTCAAGCCCAATCTTGTCTAGTACGACCTCTAGTTTGACTTTCTTACTTTTTAAGAGTCCCTCGTCCCCCAAAAGTACCAGCACCGCCAAAATAGCAGAGAGCTTTTTTTCTATGTTTTCAAGGGTTTTTGAGTCATTCATATACTTTTTATTATCTCTTATATGGACAGTATAACATAAATAAGCCTGAAATACAATGATTTTGCCTATTTTTGTCCATCATTACTAAGATTTATGTTTTACCAACGGTGAATAAAAACATATCGTGGCTTTGTTAAGCCACGCTATGTCTAACTTTTGAATATTATATATGAGCACCACAATATATCGGTGTACATATGTCAATTTGACACAGGGTTTCAGTATTACAGGGCAATGACCACCAATTACTGTTTACTACACACTTCACTATTGAGTACAGAACTTAATAGTCTATCAGCAAACTTGTCTCCATTTGCTGAGGCGTGATATAGGGCAGCGACTGCTTCTGTACACTTACCTTCCTCATAGAAACTCATACCCCTATATATCCATGCTTCTGTATCGTTTTTGTTTCTTTGTTTATAAACAAATATAGCAACAACCAGCACTACAAGGGGTAATAAAATAATGAGAGGTTTCTGAATTTTTTGAAAAAATATCATGAAATGGTTATTTTAGTATTTAGGTATATTAACCTATTTTTACAGCCTGATATTTTGATTTGTAAAACAAGTTTTATGAACGTTTGATTTTTGAAAAAAAATCAGTTTTTCTAAAACCCAAGCTCCCTCACTGCCTCATGGTACTCTTCTGGGTTACCTGTAATCGTTTCTCCTGTGAGAGCGTACGACCATTCTGCAACATAAAATCCCGTATAGAGGTCTTTGATAAAGTAGTAAGAGCCTCCCGCTGAACTATAGCCACCTTTGTATAGGCAAGTTTTCATACTCTTGTTGTATATATACTGTGGTTCAAAATATGTAGTGACAAATGTTTGTTTTTCTAATTCTTTTTCGTGTTCTTCCTGTCCAGTCTCTCGACACTTGATTGCTTGGTTGGCATAAAACTCGGTATTCCTGCTGGAGGTGTAGAAAAATAAAGAAACAGCTCCAAGCACAACTACTAGAGCCGTAAGAATAAAGTTGTTGGTCTTCATATGTGTATCTGCCTAATTAATAAACACAAAACCCGCCACCAGGAGGTCTTGCGACCCTATAGGAGTTTCCCCCTATAACGTTAGGCACGCCCTGAATGACGGGTTTTTCATGCCTAACGTTTTTGTAACCATGCCCACAAGGGGTTTAGGTCTCCTAAATCTTACCGCTTATCTCGTTTTAAAGAAAGCAGAGTTGCATTTTCAAATAAAAAGGTCTAACTTATTGCTAGGCCATGATCGATTGGCAATTAATAAGAAACACTTTTTGTAGAGGCAGAAACTTCGTTTCATACCTACATTAGCTGCGCCATTACACTTGCTGACTAAGGCATAAATTGAGAGTAACTAGGATTGTCTGGTTGAGTGTGAGGGGGTAGATGAAGGGCAATGCCCAACTGATGTCTAAAAGTGATTATGCAACCCGCAAGGGTTGTCTACTCGCTTTTGTGCATTGGTTGTTTTTTTATAACAACCTCTTGTATATGAAGCAACATAAATCATTGTGTTGTTTACTCCACAAGAACGAAGAAAGATGAAAGACATCATTCTTCGTAGAAAAGGTACTTCTAAAGAAGAGGCAGAGGTGATGGTTGATAGTTTGTTCGATCTTGCTATTGAATTAGACAAGATCGTGCGTAAACACCATCTGAGGAGAGTTTAAACGCTTTCTCCACAGAGAAAGCTGCTGAAATGGGTGGAAGGGTGTGTACTTGTTTCTTTAGTCTATAAAGCACATTTACACACCAACCTCCATTTCTTTATAAAAACAGAAATTTTGTTTTCTGTGTATTAGGAGCGAAAATTAAACATACATTCACTATGAAAAATATTGCAAAATTAAGCAGACCAAAAACTACTGTCATCTACACCAGAGTTTCGTCCCAAGAGCAGGTAGCAGGATATAGTCTATCGGATCAAGAAAAGGCGTGCAGAGAGTATGCTCGAAAAAATGAATTGACTGTTATTAAGGTTTTTCGTGAAGAGGGAGAATCAGCAAAAATAGCTGACCGTACTCAAATGAACCTGATGAGAGAATATTGCTTGCACAATACAGGCAAAGTTGGCTTCATTGTTGTCTATAAAGCTGACCGCTTTTCTCGAAACAGTATGGATCACGCACTGCTTCGAAAGTTCTTCAAGGACTGTGGTGTGGAGCTGAGGTCTGCTACTGAACCTATTGAAGACACTCCTTATGGAAAATTCTTTGAGTTAATGCTCTCAGGAATTGCAAACTTAGATAACGACATCCGAACTGAAAGAACTATTCTTGGAATGCGCTCAAAAGCTGAAGATGGATATTGGCCGTCTGGTGCTCCGTGGGGTTATCGAAATGTTACTAATGTTCTTGGAAAGCGTGTTATTGAACCTGACCCAATAAAAGCTCCTGTAGTAAAGTTTCTCTTCGAAGAGTTCTCTAGAGGAACAGTTGGTTTTTCTGAGTTAGCAAAAAAAGTAAATAAGATGTGGGGCGTGAAGAGTAAGCATGGACAAGCAATGAGTAAACAACTTGTTCATAAAATCCTTTGCAATCCAATACATTATGGTTGGGTAGAGGTTTCAAAACTTGGAATCTCTGTTCAAGGGAAACATGAGCCAATCATTTCTGCTGAGTTATTCAATGAGGTTCAATTACTTATGAGAAAAGATAGAGGTCATAAACAACCAAGAAACAGAAACAATCCAGAGTTTCCTCTTAGAGGTGTGAAGTGTGGACATTGTGGAGGTAATCTATCCGGAGGGTTTGTTTCTGGGAGAAATAAAAAATATGCCTATTACAGTTGTATGAATCCTTCTTGCTCCAAAGCAAAATCGATACGTAGAGAGAGTTTGGAAAATGACTTCACTGAATTTCTTGAGAAATATACTCCAGATCCTATTCTCATGGAGGCTTTGGGAGAAGCATTAAAGATCGTGTCCAAAAAGCAATCTGCTGAAAATCTGATCCAGACCAGTAAGGTAGAGAGAGTATGTGCCAAGTTGGAGATTGAGATGGAAGAACTCTTACAACTTCGTGTGAGTGGAATTATTGATGATAAAACATATCTTCATGAGAGTAGTAAGAGAAAAGAAAAAATTAGAAATTTACAAGCGGAGGGAGTCATTCTTGCACGTTCAAATCCAACCCCTGATTCATCAGCCCAATTTGGGCTGAGGTTAATTAGCGAATTTCCTCTCACATGGAAAATGCTAGAGCCTGGAGAACTGAAAGCACTACGTAGAGTGCTGTTTCCCCAAAATCTCCAGTACATGTATCCTGGATTTAAAACCGCTGAATTATCCCCTATCTACAAGGTAAAAGCAGCTTCTGGTACAGATGAAAATCGTTTTGTGACCTCATCGGGATTTGAACCCGAGTTTTCGCCTTGAGAAGGCGACGTCCTGGACCAGGCTAGACGATGAGGCCAAATACGGAGACACACAAACTAAGATGAAACCGCCCAGACCAGAATACAAGAAAAAAGAGCTTGAATCAAATGATTATTTGACAAAATAGATTTTAGTTATAAAATACTGATAGGTAAAACGCCACCCACTATCATGAACCATTAGTACGTTCTTCAGTCGCCACCCAACGGGATCCTCCGTTGGGTATTTTTTGTTTCAAATATTGCCTTTTTTAGCAATCAGCGTACTATCCTAGTGGAATTACCTTGTTCTTTTACAATCAAAGAACGAGAACTAAAAGGAGCGCCTATGCCGGAAGACGGCGGAAGTACCCCGAGTAAGGAGTTCGTGCTAGACACGAGCTCCATGATGTACGCACCACAAATTGCTGACCCCTTGCAGTCCCCCTTTGAGAATCATGAAGTCGTGATTCCCATTGTGGCCCTGCTCGAGCTCGACAATTTGAAGTTGGACCCGATGCGTGGAAACAGTGCTCGGGAGGTGATTCGAATCCTCCAAAGCACGTTTCCCTCCAAGGAAAGCATGTGCGAAGGAGTCGCCACACATGGCGGAGGTCGCATGCGCATCGTGGGAGCAAACGGAGGAAGTTTCCAGCTCCCTCGAGAGTACCAAGGCAATTCGGGAGATGATTTTATCCTCCGTGTTGCCGGAAACCTCACCGAGGCCGAAGGGAAAAAATCTTTGGACGAACGAAAGATGGTCATCCTCGTTTCCAAGGATATTTCCCTTCGCTCAAAGGCGCGGGCGGCTGGGATTGAGGCCCAAGACCTGCGCATCGGGAAAGTCGAGCGACCGCAAAGCCTTGCTCCACGTATTGTGGATATCGAGGTGCCGACAGAGCTCATCGACGAGCTCTACCAGAAACGGTCCATCTCCATCGACGGCTTGGAGTTGCCATTTGGACTCCACGTCAACGCATGCTGTCGCCTCACCAACCCCGAGGGCACTAAACACGCCCTTGGAATCTACGTGCCCGGCGAACGCATCGTCGTGGTGCATAAGAACAATGACAAAGGAAGAAAAGGCGTGAGTCCGCGCAATGCGGAACAACTCTTCGCCTACAACCTTGTCATGCGTTCTGAGCTCCTCGTCAATCTGTTCATCGGAAAGGCTGGGACGGGTAAGACGCTGATGGCGCTGAAGGCGGGAATCGAATTGTTGTCGATTCCCGAGGCGCAAATCAACCGGATTATCTGTTTCCGGCCCATGATTGAGATTGGAACCCCGCTTGGATTCCTCCCCGGAAGTTCCGGAGAGAAATTCGCTCCGTGGGGTACTCCGATTTACTCAAACCTTGACCTTCTGTTCCCGCGCCATTCCGACAAAAACGGAAACGACGAAGAAAACGAGAACAATGGGCATGAGGACAAGCACACTGGAAACGGTAACGGTAGCAACGGAGACGTAAAGAAGTTGAAGCGCTCCAAACAGCCTCCGGACCCGCGAGAGAAACTCTCACGTCTTCTTGAAACGGGAGTTATCTCGGTTCGTCCTTTCACGTTCGTGAGAGGAACGACATTCTCAAATGCCCTCATCATCGTTGACGAGGCGCAGAACCTCACTCCTCACCAGCTCAAGGCAGTCCTCACACGGGCAGGTGATTGTTCACGGATTGTGGTGACAGGCGACCTCACGCAAATCGACGACCCCAAACTCGACGCCTCTTCATGTGGCCTTGCAAAGGCCCTCGAGCGAATGAGGGGACATGCCGAGTTTGCCGCCATTGAACTGGTGAAAGGCGAACGTTCGCGTCTTGCCACACTCGTTTCAGAGTTGTTCATCGACCTCTAGTTTTCGTTCTTTGATTAGTACATACACACCACAACCGCACACTCCTGTGCGGTTGTTTTCTATTTATATAGATTTTAGTGACAGTTAGCGTTTACTCCACTCGCTCCCTTGTCGAACAAGGAGTGTATCTGCTTGATCGGGATGTGCAAGAAGTTCTTTCGTCACACGCTCAACACGCACTGATTGAGATCCTTTAAGCAACACCACATCACCTTCTTTCAAAATACTTTTCACGAAAAGACCCGCATCTCGAGATGACTCAAAACTTTCAATTCGTACCACACCAACTTCTCGCGCACGATTCACAGCACCTCGCATACGATTACCAATTGTTACCAGCACATCAATACCCGCGCACTGAGCACCAACGTCTGCATGTGCCTTTTCTGAAAATGCTCCTAATTCCATCATGTCGCCCAACACGGCGATTTTTCGTTTCCCTTGAATTTCTAGTAGTGTTTGTAACGCACTCTCCACAGCAATTGGAGATGCATTGTATGTGTCATCTATCAGCGTTGTCCCGTGAAGCCCTTCAAGAAGACGCATACGCCCTGGGGGAAGCACCACATCACGCAACGCGTCTGTTACATGAACAAGATTGAGTCCATTTGAAAGTCCGAATGCACACGCTGCCAAACATGGGTACATAAGATGTTCACCCACAATACCCCGTACGTTAAGAGGAACGATATTACCTGCGTGTAGTATTTGAAATGTGCACCCCGTTGGTGTTCCCGCAGAATCATACAGCACTGTGTACGAATCACCACGAACATCCGCATTTTCGTCGAGCCCATACGTCAGTGTTTTGAATTTTGAACCATCCTTTAAACTGCGAACACGCTCGTCGTCGTATGACAAAATAAGAGTTCCTGTAGAAGACAATCCATCAATGATTTTCTTTTTCTCCTGAAACACTTCCTCAGGCGAAGTAAAAAATTCAACGTGCACAGGTGTTGAACCAATGCGCGTCATAATGACACAATCAATATGGAGCCACGAAACAGAACGTGCCATATCACCTGGATGATCAACCCCCATTTCAAGAACAAGCCATTTTGGATACGTGTGTGTAAAGCAAATGAGTCCAAGTCCGTGAAAAAAAATCTTGAGCCATCCAGAAACACTTCCCCACGCACTTTCACACCCAAGAACAGTAAGCGGAATACCCAGTTCTGAGTTATAACTTTTTTCGCTCGCACGCACCGAGCCCAAAAGCGACGCAACGCGTGCAACGGCGTCTTTCGTTGATGTTTTACCAACACTTCCCGTTACACCAATAATGCGCGGTGCGTATTTTGCCAACACACAACGAGCCTCAAGCGTGAGAATTCCGACAACAATTTTTTTAAAAAATGATTTCATCCCGTTACTATTAGTGATTTAGCGTTGTTGTCTATCAGGTGGAACCTCATAATAGTTAATAAGAAAATCAACAGTATCCATGAACGGCAACGTAAACGTCTGTGAGGCAAAGCTAGTCCCATGTGGTTCCTCAGCAAAGAAAAACACGAGAAACCTCGGCTGGTACGCAGGAAAGTATCCAAAGAACGAGTGAAGGTACCGGTCATCATAGTAACCACTTGCACCCTTTTTAGCAATTTGTGCCGTTCCTGTCTTTGCCGCTATTGCGTAGGTATCTTTTTTAACTGTTCCGTTCAACAAATATTCATCAACCACTTGCACTAACATTCGCGTGATTGTTTCACTTGTTTCTGGACGTATCACTTGTTTCCCCTCGGGGTATGCAATCGATTTTGAAAAACCAAGGTCGTAGGTAATTTCTTGAGCGACATGTGGAAAAATAAGTTTGCCTCCATTCGCGAGAGTGGAAAGTGCGCGCACCATTGCAATTGGCGTCACTGCAATTCCCTGTCCAAATGCCGCAGTAATGTGTTCCAAGTCACGAGATGTTTCAAGTGATCGCAAGTTTCCGGCAACTTCTCCCGGAAGATCAATACCTGTCTCTTTTTCCAAACCAAATTCCTTCATGTATTCAGTAAAACGTTCATTCCCTAAACGTGAAACGACAAACGCCATTCCTGTGTTGAGTGAATTTCCCAACACCTTTACCATATTCGTATTTGGTCCTCGTCCTTTGAGGTCATAGTTCCATACCGTCGCACCATTTGCCTTCACAAACCCATTATCGGTGTACGTCGTATTTGGTGTCACAACTCCAGCATCCAAACCTGCGGCCATAGTAAGCGGTTTCATAATAGAACCCATCTCAAATGTTCCTTCAACCATTGGATTACCAAACACCATCGGATCTTGTATGCCAGAAAAATCATTTGGATTAAATGTCGGCAATGTTGCCATTGCATAAATCGCTCCCGTCATCGGGTCAATAATGATACCTCCTACTGTTTTGGGAGTAAGCTCTTTGTTTACTTTTGCAAGAACATCTTCAAGAAATCCTTGCACCGTTGGTTCAATCGTAGTCACTACATCGCCCTCACCTTCATCACTTTGTGTACGAGCAACTTCTTTTACTGTTGAAAAGATTTCGACAAAGATATTTTTGTATAATTTTTTATCATTCCTCTGTAACACGCGCTCATAAAAACGTTCAAGGCCATACTGTCCACCAAACGTGTCTCCATCAAAACCGACAAAACCAATTGTGTTCGCAGCGCGCTCTTCCCCTGGGTACAAACGCCAGCGCTCTTTTTCAAGTGTTACCCCTTTAATATCAAGTGCGTCTATAGTATGTGCTGCCTGTGCGTCAAGACGATGAGCAACTACTTCATAAGTATCTTTTTTCTTTTCTGCGCGCAAAAGAAAATCTTGTTCATCCAAAGTAGGTAGTACTACGCGTATCTTTTCATACGCATCACGTGCATTACTAATGTGTGACGGATTGAGAGTGAGAGAGAAACCTGAATCAAGTGTGGCTGCCGAAACACGTTGTCCATTTTTATCTTGGAAAAAAATTGCCCCCCGATCAAAAAGTCCACCACTCGGACGCGCATACTGGTGGTCCGCCTGCTCAAGAAACGAATCCCCGTGTACTACCTGCACAAGGTAGAGCTTAGATACAAGCCCGAGTGCAAGCACAAAAAACATAACAAAAAGAACACGACCTCGTGTACGAAACATGTCACTACTAATAGGCACGGTCATGCAAAGTCAACGTATGAGCATCTTGACGAGAAACAAACAACGAAACGTCTGTATCAATAAAACCTCGCATATGTGCATCATCCAACGTCAATAAATCCATACGACGCATATAGTCATGCTCAAGCGTACTCACTGAAGCTGCGGTATCAGCCACCTGCTGTTTCAGAATATCTTGATCAACAGCACGCGCATACGTCTGTACTGCCAATACTCCATACATCACAAGAACACTACACAGCGTCATACTTAATGTAACGATTGCTTTCTTGTAGAGCGTATTCAGTTGGAAGAGGTCGCGAACCATGTGTGTAGATATTAGATATTAGATATTAGATATTAGATATTTGGTTCTTTTGTTTGGAATGTGATGCTTGGTTATTGATGCTTATTTCTCTAGTATTCTCAACTTTGCACTACGTGATCGTGGATTTCGCCGTACTTCGTCAAAACCTGGGGGAATAGGCTTCTTAGTAATTCGTGTACTTCCCTCTTTCTCTTTTTCTTTAAAAAATTCTTTTACTTTTCTATCCTCTAAACTATGAAAACTTACCACTGCCATTCGTCCTCCCTTCTTTAAAACCTCATACCCTTTAGCTAAACCTTCGTCGAGCGCCCCTAGTTCATCATTCACTGCGATACGAAGTGCTTGGAATGTTCTCGTTGCTGGATGAATTGGTCCACCTTTGTATCCGAGTGCTGTCGTAATGACTTCAACTAATTGCGTCGTTGTCTCAATCGGAGCCTTTCGTCTCGCTTCAACAATTGCTTTAGCAATTTTTTTGGCGTTTCGTTCTTCTGCGTAGCCAGTGAGTACATTCGCGATTTCATCTTCTTTCCATGAGTTCACAATATCTCGTGCGGTGAAGTGTTCTGCGTCCTGCTTTTCTCGAAAGGTCATGAGGAGTGGTTCATCTCGCATAAAACTGAATCCTCTCCCTGACTCTTCAAGTTGTGTGGAACTCAATCCAAGGTCAAATGCGATACCATCAACTTCTGAAATACCAAGTGTTGCAAGTGCCTCATCCACATCACGAAAGTTTGCATGAACTAAATGAAGTGTGCACGGTACGTCTGCAAGTGTTTCTTTCGCTCGCGCAAGTGCACCTTCATCTTGATCCAATCCGACAACCACACCGGTTGGACCAACTGCGTCACATAATGCTTTCGTGTATCCGGCACCACCAACAGTTGCATCAACTACCGTCGCACCTTTTGGCAGGTTTAATCCTTCAATCACGTGTTGTAAAAGAACAGGAACGTGGGTCATAGCTTCTCTAGCTTCGTTAGCCGTGCTAGCTTCATTAAGCTTTGGAACCTCAAGCTAGCGAAGCTAATACAGCTACTTAAGCTCATCATAGGGCTCCAATTCCACCGAGATGTTCAGCAAGCATATCTGCTTCTTTCTCAATGCGGTGCTTGTATGCATCCCACGCTTTTTCATTCCAAATCTCCGCTCGTGTCTGCACACCTGTTACCACGACCTTGTTTTTCAAATCAGCGAAGTCTTTCAAAAAGTCGGGAATGAGCATGCGACCAGCGCCATCAACATCAACCTCAACTGCACCAGAGAGCATAAATCGTGTGAACCCTCGCATACTTGCTTGACCCATACCGAGCTCACCAAGTCGTTGTGAAATGTTCTGCCACTCTTTGCTTGAGTAAATAAACAAACATCCTTCGAGTCCTCTCGTAATCACTAATTTTTTTCCAAGCTCCTGACGAAACTTCACAGGAAGCGAAAGTCGCTTCTTGTCGTCCAGTGTGTGAATGTATTCGCCGATAAGCATGATTGAAATAAATGATGAGAGTAACGCCACATCCGGTGCGTTTTTAAAAAGACAGGGTAAGAAACTGGATGTGGTCAGTTTCCCACTTTGTCCCACATAAATAGTATTGTATGACATTCTGCCCCACATGCAAACACAGTTATCCACTTTTTGGAATGCGAAAAGAGGCTGCATTGTGGGCAGCCTCTTGTTTTTTTTGACCTCCTTTCTTGAAAGAGCAATTTCTCTATTTCTGTGGATACCTGAACCACATGATGACAGTGGATGAGTACGAGCCAATGAAACCCGTCGAAACGAGCATCAAAGGAATGTCCTTGCGGACGAACCCGTACACCAACCAAGCAACGACTGCGGCCAGGTAGATCATTTGCAGTTCAACTGCAACCGCCCCTCGAGATCGGTTCTTCCTTATTGTCCACGCCTGGACAAACGATGCCAAGATCCCAAGAGTCGAGAAGACCACGAAGAGTGTCGGCGCGAGAATTCCCGACACCATGGTCGCAAGCCCCAACAGGTAGATACACCCAAGAGCGATGTGCTCCCTCTCGACCCTTCCATACTTGACGAACCCAATCGACACAGGAAGCGAGAAGGCCACACGAAGCCACCCTTGGAACATCATCGGCACACTGCTCTGCTTCGTTCCGTAAATCAAAAATGCAGTGAACATTGCGAGGAATGTGATAACCCACGTCCCCGAGACTGACTTTGCCGACTTACCGCCCCAGATGAGGCGGTTTTGCTTCCAGAGCCCCCAAGATCCGAGGATCCCAAAGACTACCGCAAGCAACCCAGCAATCTCACCTAGAGTCATTACCCTAGTTCCATTTCTGGTCGCTTTAGACGACCTGTTTTACTGAAGAGTTATTCCCCTTCAGATTCTGGTATAAGTATAGCAGATATTAAGTATTTGTCAATACCTCTACTGTTCGTTACGCGGACGCATGAGTGGAAAAATTTGGCCTTCGCGAACATTCAAATTCATAAGAAAACTAAAGAGTCGTTCAGAGACTCCAAAACCAAATGTTGGTGGCATGCCGTACTCCATTGCTTCAACATATTCCATGTCTGCCATCTGTGCTTCTTCATCACCTTTATCACGCAATGACTGTTGATGAAGAAATCGTTCTCGTTGATCCACAGGGTCATTGAGTTCACTAAATCCCTTCCCCATTTCAGAACCAGCAAGAATAACTTGGAATCGCTCAACTGTTGCATTGTCATTTCGTGAGCGTTTCGCAAGAGGTTCAAGGTATACAGGAACACCAATAAGAAATGCCGGTCCACTTATTGTTTTACGAATATTTTTCCAAAGTCCATCAACGGCGCGCTCTTTGGATTCAGGAACAGGCATGTGTGGGTTTGTTTTTTTGTAGAGCGCGATAGCATCTGCTTCAGAAACAGTTCGTGGATCAATACCATATTCTTTTTGGATAACGTCGCAGAAGTGAATGCGCGGCCACTCACTATTCAAATCAATGTTAAATTCTCCAATCGTAAACTGCGTGGTACCAAATGTTTTTTCTGCTACTGTTCGATACAGTTCCTGTACCATACGCATCCCTGTTTCGTAATCAGCGTATGCTTCGTAACTTTCAAGTTGTGTATAGTCTTGCAAGTGCTCCGCAGACATTCCCTCATTGCGAAAAATACGTCCAATCTCAAATGTTTTCGGAATACCAGCAACCATCAACTTTTTTTGCCACAACTCTCCACATGAGATACGTAGAAATACATCGATATCCAACGCGTTGTGATGTGTCACAAAAGGACGAGCTTCTGCCCCTCCGGTGACTGTCTCAAGAACAGGTGTCTCTACCTCTGTGTATCCGTGCTCGAGGTAAAATGAACGCATTGCATTCCAAAAAATCGAGCGTTTTTCAACAACCTGCCGTGCAGTTTCATTTGTCAGAATATCTAAATACCGACGACGGAGTCGCTCTTCTGAATCAGTAATACCAACCCACTTCTCAGGAAGTGATCGGAGTGATTTTGAAAGCATTGCCCACGAGGACACGAGCACGCTTGGCTCGCCTCGTTTTGTTTTTGTTGGAACACCAGAGAGATCAACAAAGTCACCAACATCAACGGTATCTACAAAAAGTGTAAACGCATCACCAAGTCCTTCGTGTTTAAAATATCCCTGGATCTTTCCTGTGCCGTCAAAAATATCTGCGAACATCATTTCTCCATGTTCACGAACTGCCATCACACGCCCCGCAACAGTAACTGAAACTCCATCTGCTTTTGCATCAAAATCATTTAGAACATCACCAATAGTTGTGGTGCGTCCTGAGACCGCAGGATACGCAGAAATACCCTTTTCCTCCAAAAGGTGAAGCTTTTTAAGCCGATCATTTCGAATATCTTCTAGGGACATAAGTCATGTAGCACGTAACGTGTAGTAATCAGTGCTTCGTGTTACATGTTACACGATACATGCACCCTAGTCGATAGAGACCACTGTGTATTCAATGTTTTTTCCCGAAGGCGTCGCGAAGGTAAATGTTTCTCCTTTTTCCTTACCAACAAGGGCACGACCAAGTGGTGACTGAAACGAAATACGACCAGCCGACGTATCCGCCTCTTCCGAACCAACAACAAGAAGTTCCTTCTTTTCTGTATCACCTTTTTTCTGGATAGTAACCGATGAACCAACTTCAACAGTATTACTGTGATGCTTTTTTATAATTTCTGCTGACTTTAAAAGGCCGACGAGATATTTAATGCGTGATTCTATTTGTCCCTGCATTTGGCGTGCTTGTTGATATTCTGCGTTTTCAGATAGATCTCCGAGAGAGCGCGCGTACTCCAACTGCTGAGCTGTTTCATTTCGTTTAGTAGTAATTAAAAAATCAAGCTCCTGTTTGAGCTCATCATGTTTTTCTTTTGTTACGTATTGTTTTTCGTCACCCATAAGTATATGCGTACCGACTGTGCAGTACGATGGGCTATTCTACCTGTTTTGGAGCCCAAAAACAAGTGTCCTTAGTTGCCCTCGCGTCCTGCATCAAAGTACTCAGGAGTGTTCACGTGCATCCAATCAAATAGCTTTCGCATCACCGACGCTGAACCAACCAAGTTTGTTACTGGACCGTGTTCCATAACCATCACAAAGGCATATTTTGGAGATGCGTATGGCCAAAATCCTTCAATCCACGAGTTCACGCGTTCTTTCGAAACACCGAGTTCTGCAGTTCCCGTCTTACCCGCAAATTCTGCATACGACACGTTGAGTGCTTTTGCGGTTCCTTCCAGGGCGCACCGACGCATTCCTTCACGCACAACAGTGAGCACCTCATTTGAAATAGGAATAGTGTCGACAGGTGTTGCTTCTGTATCGCTACGCAAGTGCGGAACAACACGCAAACCATCGTTGGCAATTGCCGCAACAGCACGAACCATCTGTAGTGGTGTCACTTGAAATCCATACTGACCAATGCTCGTGTTGTACGTATCACCAAGTCGCCACGGATCATTAGGAAAATTCTTTTGTTTCCATTCAATACTTGGAATGAGCCCATCGACTTCACCTGAAATATCAATGCCTGTTTTTGAACCTATACCAAACATGCGTGTATACTTTCCAATATTTTCAATCCCCAATCCTTTTTGACCACCAAATCCCCCTCCAATGGTCATAAAATATACGTTTGAAGAAACCGCAATAGCTTGGCGCATATCAACCCATCCGTGTGCTTTCCAATCTTTAAATACCGTTGGCTTGTCAGGATTGTATGGATTAGGAACACGCAGTGCACCATCACTAAAAATTTGTTTTTCTGGAGAAATTATTTTTTCAGCAAGCGCCCCTACAGCAACGAATGGTTTAATAATTGAACCTGGGGTGTATCGTCCACTAATAGCTCGATTAAGAAATGGATTTTGTGTGTCAGCGTTATATGCCGCAATCGTTTTTCTGTCAGATCCATCAGACAAAACGTTTGGATCAAATCCAGGAATACTCATAATTGCAATAATATCGCCATTCGTCACATCCATGATGACGCCGGCACCTCCAGAAAATCCTTTTTCATCCATCAAATCATGCGCATAGTCATACAACGCTTTTTGTATACGACTATCAATCGTGAGATGTAGTGGCTCCCCATCTCGCGGTTTTGTAATAGTCGACTCAGCAACTCTATTTCCCAAGGCGTCACGTTCAATAATCGTACGCCCCTGTTCACCAGCAAGAAGTGTGTCGTACATCTCTTCAAGGCCCTCGACTCCAGTGATTGCATTTTGAATATAATATCCGTTGGAATCCATTTTAGGATATCGAACGTAGCCAAGAATGTGTGATAGCCCTGGGTGTGGGTCGTATTTTCGAAACGAGAACGTCTCATCAAGTTCTGCGCTTGTTGTTGCGGTCGAAGTCCCCTGTTGAGATTCATTCCACGCAAGAACGTTGCCAATTCTGTCATAAATAGGCCCGCGTTGAGAGAAAATGACTGTTTGTGCGAGTCGATTTGATTCAGCACGCGATGCGTACATATCACCAGATACGATTTGTAAAAAGAATACTCGCCCAACAATAAACACACCAAGAAATACGAGAACCGAACTAAACAAAAAAAGTGCCCGTCGTGATATCGGTTTTTCAATTTTTCCTTCAAATTGATCCTTATTGAACTGAGGACTATTCCGTGCGTCTAAAAATATTTCATCGGGACTAATATCATAGACGGGAATACCTTTTTTACGACGAAAAAGCATCATAGCGAATATACCGACGAATAAAGAACACTCCAAAACATACCACGACGGCAAGTGCTGTTACAAAGAACCGTATCCCAAAAAGTGTGTGTGTTGCGTAGAGTATGTCATACAACCCCGCAATAACGACCCCTTCAAAAAAGAGACGATACCGAAATGAAACAATTGCAGTTGCACCAACAAATACCCACCATGGAAACAGGAGTGCTATAAGAAAAATGCCAGCGACGAATGCAATACGGTCCATATCTATTCAAACGTTTTTTGAAAATGCACAACAACAGTTCGCAATTCAAAAATATTTTGTGGCATTACAACATCCAGTATGATAAATGCTTCAGCATCGCTCTGTGTTATTTTTTTTATAACACCAACGAGTTCACCACTGGAAAGGAGCACTTTATCATTTCGGGCAACGATGGTTTCTTTTGGAATAGAAATCTCAAACACACCACCACCCTGCCCACGAGCAAGTACCAAAAAGTCATTCGTTCCAACACGAACTTCTTGCTCATACCCAGGAGACGAGAACAATCGAACACGCGAGACATTTTTCGAAACGCTATCAACAACACCTAATGCAACCGTCTCATCAAAAGAGACCTTGTCCCCGACCGAAACACCTTGTTCAGAACCCATGTTAATAAGTAGGGTGTCATAGAGAGAGAATGGGGGCATTTCAAGAATACGCGCACGAATAGATTGCGAACTCGATGCAGTACCCGCAGATGCGCCCATGTACTCCTGTCGAAGTGAATCATACAAATCCGCCTTTATCTTTGCACGAACAAGTTCTTCCGAAAGTTTTTTATTTTCTTCAACAAGTGCACTCCGTGATGAAAAACCTCCCAAAAAAGATTCTGCATTTGCTGAAACATTTTCACGTGCACTATGAAATGGAGACGCTATGAACAGCATCATGCGCGTCATGAATGATGGCTGCACACTCACGATACCAATAAGCACAACACACGCCACCACGGAGACAACGAGTGACGTATTTGTTTTTCGTTTATATGGTCGGGGGAAGTGCATGTTCTTCATCAATAATAATTTCTTTAAATCGAATTAAATCTTCAAGAACTACACCCGTACCTCGCGCAACTGAGGTGAGCGGATCATCAGCAACATACACAGGAATTTTAAGCCATTCACACAAAAAGACATCGAACCCACGAATGAGCGCCCCGCCACCAACGAGATACATTCCTCGACGCATCACATCTGACAAAATTTCTGGAGGAGTCGTTTCAAGTACTTCTTTTATTGCCTCAACGAGCATGTCGATAGATGGCGCTATTGCCTCACGAACATCAGAATCGGTGACAATTACTTCTCGTGGTAATCCTGTTACCAAATCACGCCCGCGAACAGTCACTTCAATAGGGGTCAACCCTGGAATAATGGACCCAGCCTGAATTTTGAGATCCTCCGCGGTTCGTTCGCCAATAAGAATTTTAAATTCATCACGAATATACGATGCAATATCACTATTAAGTCGATCTCCTCCTATTTTTGTATTTTTTCCATTCACCACACCATTGAGAGAGATGACGGTGATGTCAGTCGTTCCCCCACCAATATCAACAATCATACTTCCACTTGCATCTTCAACAGGAAGTCGAATGCCAATTGCCGCAGCCATCGGCTGTTCAACAATGTGCACCTCACGAGCACCGGCATTCAGCGCAGCATCTCGCACCGCACGACGTTCAACGTTTGTCGTACCATACGGAACACCAACAACAACTCGTGGTCCAAATAATTTTCTCTTTCCGTGTTGCGCACGACGAATAAGATGTGCGAGAAATTCTTCTGTAACTTCAAAATCAGAAATAACGCCGTCAACAAGTGGACGTACCGCACTAATGTGCTCAGGAGTTCGGCCAAGCATTCGCTTTGCTTCCATTCCAACAGCAACGACTTGTCCTGTTTTTTGATTCACTGCAACAACGGTTGGTTCGTTAATAATAATCCCTTTACCACGAACATACACAAGTGTATTTGCGGTTCCAAGATCAATACCGATATCATCGGACATAAGACTACCAAACTGTTTTTTCAGTTTTTCCCACATATGATGTACACGTAGTATATACGCGCATCCCTCTTGTTCAAAATGAATCCTGTTGAAGAATCACCACAAACAGAACTAGACCACGTACCTATAGAACAATCAAACAACACCGCACACTCGTATGTTGTTCTACAAAAAATAAGTGTTCAAAAACCTCTCCTGTCAACTAGACCAAAAGTGAACATATCTCCGAGGCGTTAACCACACGAGCATCTGCTTCAGTGCGCCCCTTCATTTCAACCGTATTGTTATGCATGTGTTTTTCTGAAATCACAAGGCGCATTGGAATACCAATAAGATCAGCGTCTGCAAATTTTGCACCCGCAGTCAAAGGTCGATCATCATAGAGAACCTCATATCCCGCTTGTTCTATATCTGTAGTTATTTTTTCAGCATACGCGTGAACATCAGCACCTTCTTTACTTTCAAGAACGATAACGTGCACATCAAATGGTGCGACACTCTTTGGCCACACAAGCCCCTTATCATCTCCATAGACTTCCGCAATAACTCCCATTGTTCGCGTCGGACCAATACCATAACTTCCCATGACCACACTTTTTTGTACTCCACTTGCATCCAAGTATGACAAACCTAGCGCGTCAGAAAAACGCGTACCGAGTGAAAAAATATTTCCCACTTCAACGGCTGGTTTTTCAATAAGATCGTCGCGTACAATACCCAAATCATTCAACACCTCATCAGTGAGTACCTCTTTATTCACGGCAATACCTTTTTGTTCATGGACGTAAATCGTATCTTCTCCAGAATCACACAGTGTTTGAAATTCGTGCGAATATTTTGAGAACATACCACCTGACGCAAACGTCATGTACGTTCTCTCGCCCAAACCAACGCGTGCAAACACATTTGTATATGCCTGCTGTGCCTGTGCGTAAAATGCATCTTGTTCTTCTTGTGTTTTACAAAATGAGTACAAATCTTTCATGAGAAACTCACGCCCACGCAACACACCACTTTTTGCACGAACTTCATTTCTATACTTTGTTTGAATCTGATATACCGATTTTGGCAAATCTTTATACGAAGAAATGTGGTTCTTCATAAGATTCGTGATTGGTTCTTCATGGGTAAAGCCAAGTCCAAGTTCCCCACCATTTCCCAGTTGTGTTTTAAACCAAATATCTTTCGCATCCCCTTCCCAGCGATCTGTCTTTTTCCACATGTCAGGATCTTGTAGTGCAGACATGTGTACCTCCTGCCCACCAATTGCATTCATTTCCTCTCGAATAATCGCATTGATTTTATTAACGACTCGTAAACCTAATGGTAACAAGGAATATACACCCGCCATTTCTTTATGCACAAATCCTGCACGAATAAGCAACTGTGCGTTTTTTGACACTTCATCACTTGGTACTTCTTTGCGAGTTTTTGTAAAAAGCTGTGACTGTTTCATATACGAGAATTGTACGTGGTTAAAACATTTTCAACAAGATATCTCTTCCACCCCACGTATGTATTCCTTACCCGAAGAGTTTTACAACATCATGAATAGTTACTATCACCATGAGAAGTAGGAGGAGGCCAAAACCTACAAAATTGAATGTATTTGCAACAACGGGTTTTATTGGCGAACGTTTAATGGTCTCAATCAAAACAAATAAAATTCGCCCACCATCAAGTGCGGGAAACGGAACCATATTGATAACCGCCAAGTTGAGAGAGAGCATTGCGGCAAAAGAAAGAAGAGTAACAAGCCCCATACGTGCAGCATCTCCTGCAAGACCCACAATACCAACGGGCCCAACCACTTGTGAAAAATCTGCCGCACCTGTCACTGTTTGATATAGAAAATTCCACAACCCAACAGCAATATTTTGTATAGCATAGTATGTCGTTTTTGCACCTTCAATAACAGCAGACCATACAGGCAACTTCACGAGGGCAATGTAATCAAGAACTACACCCATAACCCCCCTTGTCTCTTGGCCTGTGGTTTGTATGTTTGGAATAACAGTTGTTGTTTCCAATTTTTTTTCTCGTGTGTAGGCAACAGTAATCGTTTCACCACCATGCTGTGCAATAAATGACTGTACCTTTTCAATAGAGAGTGGACTCATCACTGTATCCTTTTCACCTTTTAAGGAAACGAGTGCATCACCTGGGAGAAAGCCAGCGGTCTGCGCTGGACTCCCTGCCTCAATATGAACAAGAACTACAGATGGTTCACCCACAACTCCTTTTGTTTGCTCCGTGACCGACATGGGAAAACCGAGTGTGATACCTATAGAGATAAGTCCCCACGCAAGAAGAACATTGAATAACACACCGGCAATCAATACCCAGACCTTTGCATACCACGGCTTCACATCAAGCGTACGAAGTTTTTCCTCTGGGGATAATTCAGAAATATCCTCATCTTCTTTAAAAATTTTTACAAACCCTCCAAATGGAATCCAATTGATTGAATAGAGCGTTTCACTTCCTTCTGGACGCCAACTGTACAATCGTGGAGGAAAACCAATACCAAATTCATCTACACGAACGCCAATAGATTTTGCAGCAAGAAAATGCCCAACCTCATGGGCAAGTATAAGTACCGCTAAAACAATAACAAAAAGTACAACTGTCATGGTTAGGATCGAATATTTTCTTCCTTCTGTCGCGCTAATTCTTCGAGTTTTTCATTTGCCTCCTTAATGAGTTTTTCCATCTCTTCCTTTGCACGAAACTTTTCATCTTCCCCTATTGCCCCACCTTTTTCTTTTGTTTGAATATCATTCCACACTTCGTCTCGCACTCCTCGAATAGAGATACGCGCCTCTTCCATCTTTTTTCCAACAAGTTTTACATACTTTTCTCGTGTTTCTGTTGTAAGATCAGGAAAAGAAACACGAATACCCTTATCGTCGGTAGCAACAGACACACCGAGATTCGCCTCACGAAGCGCCTTATCAATTGCACCCAACACAGACGAATCCCATGGGGCGATACGTATTGTCCGCGCATCTTCGACTGACATATTTGCAAGTTGTGTAATCGGCATAAAACTTCCATACGCAGAAGCACGCACGGTATCAAGAAGCGCAACACTTGCCCGTCCCGTATGAATCGCAGAAAGTTCCTTGGAAAGCCACTCTTGAATTTCCGCCGTTTTCTTTTTTAAATCACTAAAGTTATATGCCATAGGTAGTCCAGTATAACACAAAGAACCCTACTTCAGAGTGCCTTCTTTTTTAAGCAAGGCTTTCTTTTTCGCACTTCCCCAAGCAAAACCACCAATACCTCCATCACTCCGAATAACTCGATGGCAAGGCACTTTTGAACTCCTGTTTTTATTCAGAATATTGCCAACGGCACGGTACGCACGAGGACTTCCAGCCAGACGAGCAACTTCTTTGTATGTTCGCGTCTGCCCTTTAGGAATTCGTGAGACAACCGCGTACACAGCCTGAGCAAATGTTTTAGAAGAGTGTATCTTTTTCTTTTGGAGCATCTTCTTTTTTTCGTTGTGCTAGTACCACATTTCGGATTGCCGTTCCAGCACTATCACGATACGGACAATATTCGCATCGTTCCCCTGTCTCAGGAAGTGCGTCGCCTATAAGTGTTTTTCGTGCACTCACAAGAATACCATCAATCCACGATACGTCTCCATCATAGGGAATCACATCAACATCAAATTCAAGTTTTGCATCAAACGCTTCAACATCTTTTTTTCCGTTTACATATACAAAATACCCTCTCGTTGAAACCTTGAATCCATTGTTTCGCAACAACCACTGGTACACCTCCATCTGTCTCTTGTATCCTTGTTGCCAAATACCATCGAGATTTGGTTTTTCCGCTTTACTTGTTGCTTTATAGTCAACCACATGAAGCTCGCCTTGTGGATTAACCCACACATCATCAACTGCCCCCGTAACTAAAAAATTACTTTCTGGGTGTACGTACTGCACGCCTTTAAAGTTTTCACGCCAAACATCCAAATCTTTGTGTTCAAATGGAATTGCATCAACTCCGTATGTCGTCATAAGTGGATGTGGTTCTCCTTTTGCACGATGTACATCAAATTCTTTTTTGAGAAGATGGTCAACAGCAACGTTGAGTGTAAATCCGGGCATTGAAGGGCGTGATACACCAAGTCGACGGTCCAAATAAAAACAACGTGGACACTCATGAAAGAGATCTATTTTTGAACGAGAAAGTTTAAACGGTTCAGGAGATTGTGGATCAAATAATTTTGCTTTGTAGGTTTTTGTAAATGTCATAGTAAGAATTGTAGCACAAAAGAAAAAGGGCCCGTCACGTGGACGAGCCCTCACCGAGGCGACGCTTCGCCTCGGTGAAACCCTTTCGGATGGCGTGGATGTCAACAGCCCCCCACTGCTCATCCTTAGGAATCGGAAGCGACACGGGGCGGCACCGCGTGCGCTTCGCACACCTCTTTTTCGAGGAGCGCTTTCTTCGTGGGAAGTCCGGTTCTACCGGACTCTCCGTGAGCTCCCAGTCTTCGCGGGGTCGACAACAGAGCAAACACTTATTGCCTCGCCGTGGCTCTGGGGCAAACTCATCCCAGAGACACTGCGAACAGTGCCCCTTCCCTACGAACTCTGGCCTCCGAATGAGGTCCTTGTTCGTGATTGTCGCCCCACACCCACGCATCTTCATGTGTGTACCTTCCTTTCTGGTCACAAAGACCTTTTCTACTTTAAAAGATAACAGAAAACAGCACAAATGTCAAGCATGCCATCGCAATGTATTCGCCCTAAAGATATCTACACTTATTTTGTATCGCCTGTTTGTGGACCTATATGTGTCACCTCTTTTTCAAGAAACCAAAAGACTGTAAACGTGAGAAGTGTGAGAAGTGTTGTGTAAAAAGCAATAATGTACAACTGAAAACCAACAGCAACACCAATACCTGAGGCAACCCACAACCCAGCTGCGGTCGTAAGACCAACGAGCGTCTGATCACGAAGAATGATGACACCCGCTCCCAAAAAACCAACACCTGTGATGAGCCCCGCAATCACACGAGTAAGATCTGCACTTGAAATACCAAGCGTCTCTTTGAGTGCAAGAACAACAACAATAAATAAACATGATCCCATTGATACGAGTCCGTACGTTCGCAAGCCAGCTGTCTTATGTGCAAGTGTTCGCTCTGTTCCAATAAGCATGCCGAGTACAAGTGCCACCAAGAGTTGGCCAAAAAAAGTTCCTCCAAACGCAATAATATCCATATGCAGTTTTTATATAATTATTAAAGAGTACACAGCTGATGCGCCTCACTCAACACGGTGTCAACTTTTTTTCCAGTAATGCCGGCGGTCTCTAAAATATTTGGATTATCAACAATATTTTTGCACAACACGATGTTTTGCTGATACAGCGCATCTTTTTCTTTTTTCGACAGTGACGTTAAACATGAAAGTGGGTGCAATCTCGTTTCTTCGATAAGATCTTGCACATTTCCTGTATGTGGATATCCCCACCCAATCAGGGTAATGCCTACACACTTTCCATGTGCAATAGCATTGTCAGTAAATTTTGTGTTGGTGACAAGCCACTGATGACACAGGCCACCAGGAGGACACAAGCCGTCATAGTTCCCTGCCTGCAAATCAAGCATGCGTGCATAAATGTAGAGCGATACTTTTACGTCCGTCTTAAATCCCTGTGCATTATGAAATTTTGCTTCAACAAGAATGAGCTCTTTTTCTTTTTTGGCAATAACGTCAATTTCGTGTGATACACACTTCCCTTGCATCGTTGCTCCAACACGAACATCGTACCCTTTCTTTTTAAAGACCTCGCCAAGCAATTGTTCAAATGGATACCCAGACGGACCAAGCTCCAACACTGCCCGACGCAACGAATATCGCGCCGCAATGGGGTGTAGTGTCTGTTTTTGAAGAAGCTTGAGTGCGTGAGTATAAATATGTGATGTTGTCATCCCCTCATGTAACTCTTTTTCAACGTGCGTAATAATGTCCGCGGTAACATCATCTGATGCTCCTGCGTTTTTGAGAGAACGGGCAAGTTTTCCCGGAGAAAATTCCTCAAGAGTTCCGTCTAATTTGGAAATAAGCATGCCCCAAGTATATCGTGAGAAAGAACGCTACGCCACAGCGCACACAACCCCACCACCAATACATACATCTCCGTCGTATACCACAACCGATTGCCCCAACGCTATTGAATGCTGTGGTTCTGTAAAATGAATACGTACATTCTCACCAACAACATCAACAACACACGCCTGAAGGGGCTGTCGGTACCGAAATCGGGCAGTGTATTCTTTGTGTACAACCGGCGCCACTGAGATCCAGTTTACCTGTTCAAGCACAACGTCAGTATGGCTAAATGCACTGTCTGTTGTGAGGTTATGCGAAACCGTTATGGTGTTACGCTCAATATCTTTTGAAACAACATACAACGGACCATCTGTTGGTGTTTTTTTTGTCACATGAAATCCATGGCGCTGACCAAGTGTGTACAGAAGCGCTCCATCGTGAGTCCCAATAACATCTCCACGTTCATTCAAAACAGCCCCCACTGAAACAGCGATAAACTTTTTTAAAAAATCTCTCATATCGACGTGCCCAAGAAAGCACACACCCTGACTATCTTTTTTATCAGCGACCGATAAACCAAAACGATGAGCCTGTTCGCGCACCTCAACTTTTTCTATATCACCAACAGGAAAAAGCACATGAGCAAATACTTCTTTCGGGACTCGCCACAAAAAATATGATTGATCTTTCTGCACATCAACTCCCGCCAACAACTCCACATTTCGTGTTTCGTGTTTTGTGTTTTGTGTTTTTATTCGGGCATAGTGCCCCGTCGCAACATACTCAGCACCTTCCTCGCGCGCTTTCTTGAAAAACGCACCGAATTTTATTTTTTCATTACACATAACATCTGGATTTGGCGTTCTCCCAGATGCGTACTCAGAAATCATGTACTCAACTACTTCTTTTTTATATGTCTCTTCAAGATCAAATGTTTTAAAAGGAATACCGAGATGGGCACACACATCCATAGCGTCTTTTCGTTCTTCTTTCCAAGTGCACTCCAAAAAAGGTGGGTGCCATGTTTTGATAAACACACCCGTGACGTCGTACCCCTGCTCACGAAGCAACGCAGCAGAAACCGAGCTATCAACCCCTCCACTCATTGCCACATATACCTTTTGCCCAGTCATATCGCCACATAGTACCAAGCATTGACTTTCTGTCAAAAAAACGTAGTATAGTCGCGAGGGTGGTTTTTTAACCCTCTCTCCTCCCCCGACCGCGGCTCCCTCCCCCGGTCGGGCCTTTTTTTATCTTGAAAGAAACCGTACACTATAGTTATGAAACAGATTGTTCAAAATGAAGCACCTGTGTTACGAGGAAAAGCACACGCCGTTTCAAAATCAGATATTGGAAGCAACCGACTTGCCTCTATTATCACCAACATGAAAAAAGCACTTGCCACACAAAAAGATGGTGTCGCTCTTGCTGCACCACAAATCGGCGTACCCTTGCAACTCTTTATTGTTTCTGGGGATATTTTTAAAAAAGAAGATGATGAACGAAGACCTGACGATATGGTGTTCATTAATCCTGTTATAGTAAAAAAATCACGAACCAAAAAATGGCTTGAAGAAGGGTGCCTTTCTGTTCGCTGGAAATACGGAGAAGTACATCGCCACACAAAAGCTACCGTACGCGCGCTTGGCCTCGACGGAAAACCTTTTGAAATCGGTGCCAGCGGACTTCTTGCACAAATTTTTCAACACGAAACTGATCACCTCAATGGCATACTGTTTATTGATACCGCTCGCAACATACATTCAGTGCCACCCGACGCATCTGATACACACTAAATCATGAAACCTTCGTTTGTTTTTTTTGGCTCACCTGATATTGCCGTCGCATCACTCAACGCTCTCTTTCAAGCTGGCCTCATTCCCCACACTATCGTCACCGCACCTGACGCACCACAAGGACGCGGCATGGTACTCACCCCTCCACCAGCAAAAGTATGGGCGCTCGAGCATGCAATTCCTGTACTTCAACCAAAAAAACTTTCTGACCCTACTGTGGTATCGGCACTACACGCATCCCCTTCCGATTTTTTTGTTGTTGTTGCGTACGGAAAAATTATTCCACAAAGCATTCTTGATATTCCTCGTCTAGGAACACTCAACATGCATCCGTCACTCCTGCCACGACATCGCGGACCCTCACCAATCGAGTCGCAAATCGTACACGAAGAACACCTCTCGGGTGTTGGTGTTTCTATTATGTTATTGGATGAAAAAATGGATCATGGCCCTGTACTTGCACACACAGCACTCACCGACACAACACTGCCATGGCCAATGTCCGCACACACACTACGTCCACTTCTCGCAGAAACCGGTGCACACCTTCTTGTTAAAACACTTTCAGCATACCTTGAAGGAGCCCTATCCCCACAACCACAGGATGACGCGCACGCGACGTACTGTGCGATTATCAAAAAAGAAGACGCCCTCATACAATTAACCGATGACGCCTATACAAACTACAAAAAAATTCTCGCATACAGTCTGTGGCCACGTGCATTTTTCTTTGCAGAAAAAAACGGAAAACACGTTCGCGTTGTAATCACAAGCGCTCGCTTTGAAAATAACACGCTCATCATTGAGCGTGTTATCCCCGAAGGAAAACGTGAAATGACGTACGCAGAATTTCTTTCCTAAACCTCCTCCCCGTTTCCAAATCCCATTTTTTGTAATAATGATTTAAACATGCGAGCTCCTCGGCGACTACCGCGTGTTTTTTTATTCTTTTGTTTTCGCACTTCATCAAGAAGCTCATCTTTTGCAATATCAATTGCTGCATACAAATCTTCTTTTTGTGAGACAGATCGTAGCAACTCACCTTCCATGTGAAAATTTATTTCACAACGAAAAATAGCACCACCGTTGTGGTGATGTGTTGTCTTTCCTAATTCAATTTCAGCACGCGCTTCTTTTAAAGGATCTATAAATTTTTCTACCGACGATATTTTTTCCTCCGCATATAAACGAATTGCCGGTGTCAATTCCATACTCGTCGCCTTCAATGAGATAGTAAGCATAAGTACCCTATTGGTGAATGAGTAATGTCTCTATTCTAGCACTTCCACAACTTTATTTCTTGTATGGTGCCCACGAAGCACGCGAAGCTTTGAAACAGGAACACCAACATGCAACGCGACCATTGTCAAACTACGAGCTGTTGCCTTATTGTCCTGTGCTTTTTCTCGAACAGAGACAACAAATCGCCCATCGCCCATATCCACGAGAGATTCTTTTGAGGCCTGTGGAGTTACTTTTATCTTGAGGTACGTTGTTTGTTTCATACATACATCATAACGTACAAACGCCCCCGCTTGCGCGGAGACGTCTGTTTAATCTATGATACGCGTTTTTTTCTGTTGTGCAAGAGCTCTCCACGCCAAACACACGTGAGGTATCCCCAGCAAAAAACCATCGGATATTCCGATGGTTTTTTGCTACACCTTGAGAGGTATACGATTTTTTAGAACGTAAAGTACTTTGAGAATGATCCGACGAGAGGAAGTTCTTTTTCCTTTTTCTCTACAACGTTCACAATTCCGATGATAGAAAGAATAAGTGTTGCAAGATTTACAAGATTGCGAATCACCCACAATTGCCACATAAACATTCCCAAAACATACGCGATGAGTTCGATGCTGAACACAACAAGTCCTTGCTTGATATGAAACTTCACAAACGGCTGTTCTTTGTTAGTAAAAAACGGAACAAGTACGAGAGGCCCGAGGTACGAAAGAATACCCATGAGCGTATTCTTGCTTGCTGGGTCTACTGCGTGTGATTCTTGTGGTGCACTATTTTGCTGCGGAGCACCTGTGGTTACTGGATCCATATGTATGTATAAATAAACAAATACTAGTAATACCTACTTTCTATAGTGTAACATCTCTACGGGATCAAGGAAGTGATGCGGTGGATTATGCCTCACAACACACTTAGTCAAAAATCGTAACGAGGTACTTATCAATTTGCCGCTGATCCATATCGTAAAAATCCATATTTTGTCGATGTAACACGCGAGCTAAATCAGTCCCAACAAATCGCCAGTGCCACGGCTCAAATTGGTAGTACGCATTCCCTTTTGGATACGAAAGAATAAATCCATATCGGTATGCGTTATCAACAAGCCACTTGTACGCAGGAGTTGTCTCAAATCCATTCAAGCCACCATTAATACCTGTTGTCGTAAAATCAACCGTTGTTCCCAACTGGTGCTCTGAGTATCCTTGGTCTGCCGAAAAGGCGTTCGCCCCCGAACCATAACTCACGGTATATCCTGTCTTGAGAGCCGCCTGTGTACCAAACGAACGATATGCAGAAAGAACAAAAAGTGACACATCATCATTTTTTGCATCCTTAATCAAATCCTCAAGAAACGGCCACACCTGCCTGTGAATTTGTTGTTGTTTACTTTCATCGTACACCAACGCCTTATCAATTGTTGAAAGTTTTGGTGGCGTGTAGTGCTCGTTGAGGAAAAAAACTTTTGAATACTTTTGTAAAAGTTCTGGATCTGTCTTGCTCAATTTTTCAAGCGTTCCCACTGTACCTGTAATATCTTGTATCTGTTGCTCTAAATCATTCACACGCGACTCTTGAAGTGTGAGTTCATTCTGTACGTTTATTTTTTCTTCCCGCGCTCGAGTTAACTCACCTTGAAGTATGTCATGCGATTCGGTAAGTGTCTGGGTTGTGGTCAATGCCGTTGCATAAAGACTATTCAATACATACAAACGATACCCACCGTATCCAAGGATAACAAGAAGGACGACGATAACCCCCAAAAGTATATTGTCTGTTTTTTGAGAAGGTTCCATAACACCGTATAGCAAGTACTTGAGTATACCACTTATTTATCATCTCTGTAGAACGCGCACCACAAGACACGACACACGATAAAATGCTTGGGTATGAAAAAGGCGCAGTCCGGTTTCCCGTACTGCGCCTTGTGACCAACCCTGCCGACCGTTCTAGGCCGTCGCCCGCTTCTTCGCCGACTTGGAGCCCTTCTCCTTCTTGGGCTCCTTCTGCTTCTTGCCGGCGTTGGCCTTGGCCGCGATCCTCGCGGCCACCTCCCGCTGCTCCTCGGCGAACTCGGAGAAGTCGACGACATTCTTCATCGTCGTCACCCCCTTCTTCTCGCCGTGCATGCAGGTAGAACTCACCTTCACACCGACAGCGTTGTGGACGAACTGGCCGGTCGCCGCCTTCGGCGCCGGCTTCGGCTTGCGAGCCTGCTTGCCAGCGCGCGGGATGTTGGCGAGAGCGATCTCGCCGAGCAGGCGAGCCGCCGCGTTGATGTTGAAGATCACGCGCTCCCCGTCCTGCTCATTGCGGAAGTCCTCATCCCGCCGCTTGAGCAGAACCTCGGCACCCTCGAGGTGCATCCGCACCTCGTTGAACTTCTCGGAGGAGAACACCTCCATGAAGTTCTTCATCTTGGTGCGCTGCTCGTCGAACGAGCTCTCGAGCCGCCTCTTGAACGTGATGATCATGACTTTGTCCTTTCTTGCGACCTCGAAGGTCGCGGTTGTTGGTTGGTTTTGTTCTACTTCAGGATTTTACGCACACAGTATGAAATTTCTATAAAGCGGGGCGCATGCCCAAAATCCTGAAGTAGAACTATGTGAAAGATCGTACGGAGAGTAGTATAGCATGTACTTTTATTTTGTCAAGCACTATCACCTATTTCACTTTCAAATACACAAAAATACGTTATATTTAAATGGTTTTTTAGGATATATGGAAAAAGAAAAAATCTACGAACGACTTTTTTTACGATTCTTAGCACTACCTGATCCCCTTTTCCTATCAGAAGTTGGCTTCTTAGGCTCGAGAAGCTTTGTAAGTGCCAGCACTTCATCGCGAAGAATTGCCGCTGTTTCAAAATCAAGTATTTTTACGGCGTCACTCATTTCTTTCTCTTTTTGTTTAATGAGCTGTTTAAGCGTCTTCCCTCCCGCAGTATCAAGAGCAATCAATTCGGCAACAGTTTCTCCATGTTCACGCAACATGTAGTCGGTAATGTCAGAAATTTTCTTGTGAATCGTTTTTGGTGTAATACCGTGCTTCGTATTGTAGGCAACTTGAATCGCGCGTCGACGGTTTGTTTCACTAATCGCCCGCTCCATAGAACCCGTCATAACATCTGCATATAAAATAACGCGACCAAGTACGTTTCGAGCCGCACGACCAATGGTTTGAATAAGTGAGGTCTCACTACGCAAAAACCCTTCCTTGTCTGCATCCAAAATACCAATGAGTTCAACTTCCGGTAGATCAAGACCTTCACGAAGCAGGTTCACACCCACAATCATGTCAAAGCCACCGTTTTTTGAACCTTTTCTAAACTTCGTCAAAAGCTCAATCCGTTCAATTGTTTTAATATCACTGTGTAAATATTCGGCAGCAATCCCCTTCTCTTTCAAATAATCAGCAACATCTTCTGCCATTCGCTTCGTGAGCGTTGTTGCAATCACACGAGCACCACTTTCAATAACCTTTTCTGCCTCCGCAATAAAATCGTGCACCTGTCCTGTATAGTTTCCTTTCGCCTGAATTGGCCGAACAATAATTTCAGGATCAATAAGTCCTGTCGGACGAATAATTTGTTCAACAATGTGTCCTTCGCTTTTGTCTAATTCGTAGCGCGATGGTGTTGCAGACGTGTATATCACCTGCCCAATTCGTTCTTCAAACTCGTTAAATTGTAGTGGTCTGTTATCAATTGCCGATGGAAGTCGAAAACCAAAATCAATGAGTGTTTTCTTACGTGAACGATCGCCGGCATACATACCACCAATTTGTGGAACAGTGACGTGTGACTCATCAATAATAGTCAAAAAGTCAGGTGTTCCATCTGATTTTTTAGGAAAGTATTCAAGAAGTGAAAATGGTGGCTCTCCTGGCGCACGTCCATCAAAGTGTCGTGAGTAGTTTTCAATACCGTTCACGTACCCAACTTCTCGAATCATCGCAAGGTCATACGAGGTGCGTCGTTTCAAACGCTCTGCCTCAAGGAGTTTTCCTTCCAAAGTTAACCTTGCGACATGTTCGTCCATTTCTTCTTTAATGCTCTTTATTGCTTTTTGTATGTCCTCTTTGTCCGAGACAAAGTGTTTTGCTGGAAAAATAAATACAGATTCCGCTTCACTCTTAATCACGCGCGACACGGCATCAATAATTGAAATCGATTGTATGTGGTCGTCGGTGAGATCAATACGATACACCACCTTTTCGTTCACCGGCATGATTTCAATCGCATTGCCAATGGCGCGAAAAGTTCCGGGAGTGAGGTCGCTGTTTGTACGCTCAAAATAAATACGGATGAGTTCACGGATAAGCACCGAACGATTCATTTGTGCACCCTTCTCTATCTTGATGTGTACCTTCTCGTACTCTTCTGGACGACCGAGGTTATAAATACACGACACTGACGCGACAACGATGACATCTTTTCGTGTTAGTAGTGCTTGTGTAGATGCATGTCGAAGTCTATCAATCTCTTCGTTGATTTGTGCCTCCTTTTCAATGTAAGTATCGGTGACCGGAACATACGCCTCTGGTTGGTAATAATCGTAGTACGACACAAAATAATGCACTGCATTTTCAGGAAAAAATTCTTTGTACTCTTGTGCGAGTTGTGCAGCGAGCGTTTTGTTGTGAGCAATAACGAGCGTTGGTTTGCCTATATTGGCGATAACATTTGCCATCGTAAACGTCTTTCCAGACCCCGTCACACCCAAGAGAGTTTGGTGTTGAATACCGTCTAAAACACCCTTCTCTAGGGCTTCTATAGCCTTTGGCTGGTCTCCAGCCGGAGCAAAGTCGCTATGTAATTTGAATACTGACATATGGCCATTATACAGGAAAAACATTCTGCTCACATTTTCAACAAATAAAAATGGCTCAACCACAATGTTTTTTCGACGAAATAAAATTTTGATAAAGTCAGAATGTGCAAACACTAGACAAACAGAAAGCTTCTATGCTATACCCCATGCAACTATATATGAAAATATTGGTCATAGAAGATGAAGCCATCATACGTTCTGTGATTCAGTCAACACTTCAGGACGAGTTTTTTACCGTCGATACTGCACGAGACGGTGAAGAAGGCGCCTTTGCCGCCAAAACCAACGACTACGACCTTATCATTTTAGACAACATGTTGCCTAAAAAAGATGGCGTTTCTGTGTGTCGTGAAATTCGTGGGTGTGGTAAGTCCACACCCATTTTGTCACTCTCAGTTCAAGGCGACACATCAACAAAAGTCACACTCCTTGATGCTGGTGTTGACGACTACCTTACCAAACCATTTTGCGTTGATGAATTATTAGCGCGTGTGCGTGCACTCGTGCGCCGACCACACAGAATACACAATGACGTGTACACAATTGATACACTCTCACTTGATTCACAGCGCCATGTAGTCAAACGTGGAAAAGAAACCATTCCACTCACTCGCAAAGAGTTTATGCTCTTGGAATACCTCATGCGAAATACCGACTACGTCGTTACTCGCGGCATGATGCTCGAACACGTATGGGAACGAAGTATCGATCCATTTTCAAATACCATTGAAGCACATATTGTCAGTTTACGAAAAAAGATAGAACGGCCCGGACGATGTAAACTCATTCATACCATCCCTGGACAAGGTTACAAGCTCACTCAGTGTCTATGACCACCACTAAAACAACCGACGGCATACAAGGCCGTCTTTTTCTTAAAAAGAAATCTATCTGCACGTGCGAACTACCCGAGCATGCAACAGATATTTTTACCGACATCTCACACGCACTTCAAACTCCCCTATCATGTTTAGCGGCAGAATTACAAATACTAGAGCGAAAAACACCCACACCACACCGAGATCATTTGCAACGATGTGAAAAAATAATTCACAACATGTCGGCACTTATTCATAATGCACTCTACATATCACGTCTCGAGCAAACAGAACTTGAACACTACATGAAAGATATTTCGTTGAGTGAACTTATGTACGAACTTATCGAATGTACAGAAACACTCATTAGCGAACGACGTATTTTTCTCCACACAGACATTGAAAACACCGTCACCATACACGGCGTTAAAGAAAAAGTTGAAGAACTTATTATGGCTGTACTCAGTAACAGTATTAAATATAGTAAACCACGAGGAAAGCGCACACTCTCTATCACACTTCACGGAAACAAAACACACGCCATCATACACGTGAAAGACAACGGTATTGGTATTGCCCCTGAAGATCTCCCTCACATTTTTAACAGATTTTATCGTACACCCCACGCGAGTGCACAAACTGAACGCGGTACAGGACTTGGCTTAGCTATCGCTCAAAAAATTGCCGAAAAACACAAGGCAA
Organism: Candidatus Campbellbacteria bacterium; assembly: GCA_016699465.1. Taxonomy (NCBI): domain Bacteria; phylum Candidatus Campbelliibacteriota; species Candidatus Campbelliibacteriota bacterium. Next base: position 258,472 of record CP064977.1, read on the forward strand.
CAATAACTATCGAGAGCACCCTTGGTATCGGTACCCACGTTCAAATTCTTTTTCCCGTCAAAATGAAATCGGCTTAATGATTTCCTTTCTGTTGTGTATCAGACACAACCATTCCATCTTGAATTTCAATGAGACGATCTGCATAGGCGGCATATTCAGGTTCGTGCGTCACCATAACAATTGTTTGTTCGTTTCGTTTGTGTAGTTCATTTATCACACGCATCACATCCTCACCAGACGCACTATCAAGGTTTGCGGTTGGTTCATCGGCAAAGAGAATATCTGGCGTGTGTGCAATTGCACGAGCAATAGATACACGCTGTTGTTCTCCTCCTGAAAGTTGACTCGGCAAGTTGTCGTGACGATGCGCCAACCCAACTGCATCCAATGCCGCCATCGCCTGTTCCTTTGCGATATGCTTTTCTGTGCCAAGCATGAGGATAGGAAGTAACACATTTTCTGCCGCGGAAAGTTCGGGAATAAGTGCATAGTCTTGAAAGATATACCCAAGACGATTCAAGCGAAAATTGGTCCGTTCTTTTTCTGAAAAATTCTCTGTATTAATACCATCCAAAATAACTTCTCCACTTGTCGGCACATCCAAAATACTCATCTGGTACAAGAGTGTTGATTTACCAGCTCCTGATTTACCCATAATGGCAACGAACTCTCCCTTTTTGATGTGTAAATTAATGCCACGGAGTACTCTCGTAACTACTTCTCCACTCCCAAAATTTTTTATAAGATTCTTTACTTCTATCATATATTATCTACCAAGAATTGAATCGAGGGTATTTTTCTTAATAATCATCCACGCAGGGATATATCCCGCAATCAATGTTGAAATAACCAAAATAGCAAGCTTCACCATTGTTCCAGACAGTGGGGCAACCAAAATACCATCAGAAAATGGGAAATTTATTGGATTTGCGTCAAAAAATGGAACAAGTAATCCATAAATCACTATGAGTGCCAATCCTGATCCAACAACTGCATACAATAGTGATTGAATCACGTATGAAAATTCAATTGCCTCAGCGCGAATACCAATACCTTTCAAAATACCAATATACTTGCGACGAGTAATCGCATTCACGAAAATAACAATGAAAATGGTAATCGAAGACACAAGAAGACCGACAGAACTAATACCATTTCCGAGAAGATCAAACGTCTTAATCATATCCAACAAAAATGTTGGTAACCCTTCACGCGAAAGACGCACAAGAGCATTTGCTCCAATACCACTGTCCAAAAGTGCTTGTTTTACTTTCGGAGCATCCGCAAGTGTTGTTGCTCTAATAGATACCTCATTTACATTAAGATTTGTGCGGCCCGCAAAGCGTATAAACTCTTTCTCCGGTAAAAAGGCCCTACGTGAGATTTCATCAACCTTCGTCTTTAGAATTCCTTTTACAATATACTCTTTTGTGGCTCCATTAACTGTCACGCGAACACGAGAACCCACATGTACATCTTTAATCGTTGGAAACCCTGCATCATCACCCTGTGCCCCAAGTGGAGAATATTGTTCAAGGAGCATTGACCCCAATACAATGTAATTTGTATCATCCGGCGACAAAAATTCTCCTTCTATAAGATGTTTTGAAATGTGCGTAAGTGCCTCTTCAGATTCAGGATTAATTCCCGAAAGGTTGGTTCCAACAGTGTCTCGAAGTTGTTGAGGATCACGACGAACGCGATAATTCGCTTCGATAGTTGCTCCTTCAGTATATCGAGCCGAATATGCCGCGACACCAGGGATAGTGTCCAATGTTGCAAGCATGTCAGTGCTTTTTTCTATGTATTTCTTTCCACCCAACGTTGAAAGAAACACATCTCCGGTAAATTGATCGCTGTACGCCTTAACAGACCCTTCAATAAGTCCCACAAGAATTCCTGACACAGCAACAAGGTTCAGGAACGTAAGCATCATGATAAAAATAATGAGCCCCGTAGTCCACTTACTTGCATGGCGTATTTGCCGCACACCAAGGAGAAATCCTATCTGTATTGTTTCTTTCCACATGTCAGAATACTTATAGAGAAACAATTACACGATCACCTTCCGAAAGCCCCGAAAGAATTTCAAAAAATCCATCTGACCCTCGTAATCCTAGAGCGACATCTGTGTCTCGAGTATCGTTATTTGTTCCTGTTATAAGTGAAACATACGGTGTTCCATTATCGCGATAATGAATTGCACGCGCAGGTATTGCAAGAGCATCTTTTCGTTCATCAGTAATAATAGTTACTTCAGCCGTCATACCAGAAGCAATCCGTTCGTCTTGTGTATCAAAAACAATACGTGCCTCATACACCGATACATTATCGACGATTGTCTCTGAACGATTTACTGAGGCAACTGTTGCGGGAAATGTGGTGACACCTCCGAGAGCATCTAATGTCACTGACGCTTTCTCACCAACATGCACTTTGACACTATCCACCTCAGGAAGATCAACTTCAATACCCAACGTGTTTTTTGAAATAAGTGAAACGGCAGGGACACCAACACCAGCTGATTCGCCTGGATCAATATGAACCGCGGTCACGATACCATCAAATGGTGCGATGAGTGTTCGTTCTCTAATTTGCGATTGAATGCGAGCAACCTCCGCCTGTGCTTGTGCAAGTTCTGCCTGCGCAATAGACGAACCAATAGTGCTTTGCGTACGCAGCTCCGCTTCTGCATCCTCTATTGCACGCTGTCGTTCATCTACCGCTGATTGATACGCACTATAATTTACTGTGTATGAAGTCCCTTTTTGATTTGGCAGTGTAACGTACCATGTGGTGTCCCTGTATGACGAAATCGTATCAGGGAACGAAATAAACAATCCTTGTGTTCCAAGTGCTGTTGGCCCCGTTCTGTGTATTTCAATCGGCTCAGCATTCTCTAAACCAAAAACACGGAGTATTTCTCGAGACTGTTGTACACCTGCGTCTATTCGTACTTTGTATGTACCTGCTTTTCCAACATATCGCCCTGTGATACTAGGCGCTGTTTGAGTATACGTTGATTCTTGCGGCTCAGCTTCAAGATCACTTGAAAGCATTTGACTCAACGCATTTGCAACGAGCGTGTCTTGTTTTTGTTTTATGGTATCTAATGAAACAAAGGTATTTGCAACTTGCGATTGTTTAATAAAAGCACCAGCTTGAGCAGATTGAAGTTCGGCTTGGAGTGTCCCGAGGCCAAGACGCGCCAATGTTGTACCTTGGGCAACTATGTCGTTGACTGACACGAATACATCTCGAACAACACCCGATGCTTCAAATCCTAAATCAGACACAACATCAGCTTTTACGGATCCAGAAAGAACCACTTTTTCAACGACGTCCCGTTTTTCAACAGAAATAACTTCCCCACTATTACCACCGCTCCTCGCTAACCCAAACCACAAAGCACCTATGACAATGAGTGCAGCAGGTACCCCATATACTATTTTTTTGTTCTGTAATAGAGATTGCATATGCGCTTAGTATACCACAAATATGGTATATCTACACGTATTTTAAAAAACACACCATTTCCATTCAATCACAACTACGTGCTCACTATTTTTGGAAACATTTTTGTAAGAATCGACGTACTGTGACCAGAAAGATTAAAAAGAATTACAAGCATAAAAAGGATCATTGAAACATACACATTGAAAAAACTCACCAAAATAGCAATACATGACGTATACACAGGAACAAGAATACGTAACGTACTGTGCTGGAGCTGAACCCCATCCATCTCCATGTTGCGTATCGTTGGTGAAGCAATGATGTACTGCCGCATCCAATACAACAAGAGCCCAATACAAATGATATTTAAACCATAAATAGTGATGGCCATCTGAGTAAAGAAATATTTTCCAAGAAGGAGTGTTGAAAATGGCACGAGACCAACCAACAAAAAGAAGAAGGCATTGATTGTGGTCAACTTTGAATCAATATTTTGTGCGAGTACAGACGCGATTGAATGGTGACCTCTCCAGTACGTGAAGAGAAGCAGGAAACTTAAAGAATAACTCAATAATTGTGGCATGAGAGAGATGAGCGAATACCACACCGCACTATTCCCTATGTCTCCAGTAAGCGTGGGCACACGAATCTCAAGTACAAGGAGCGTCATGACGATTGAAAAAATTCCATCGGCAAGTTGATCGAGTCGAGTTTGTTTCATACACACAAGTATACCTTGAGAGGTGCATTCTTGATACACCTTTTTATACACATCCCGTCGTCTGCGGAGCTTTTTCGTTTTTGCTTTCTACTTTCTACATCCCCGCCAGCTGTTGTTGGAGTAGTGCCACGAGTTGTTGAATCAGAGAAACAACCTGTACTTTGATATCAGCGATGAGTTTCGTTCGTTCGTCAGGAGTGAGAGGTGTGTCGGATGTGGGTGGTAGTAGTGGAGATGGTGGTGGTGTAACGGTATGTGGTTGAGTGGTGGTACGAGTGCTTCCGCCACTTCCTCCATTGGTGTTTGAGGGTGAGTCATTAGCGGTGAGGGTACAGGTGTAGGTGGTGTTGAGGGACATGGTGAGAGTTCCATCTGATGCGCAGTCGCCACCCCAGGTGATGTCATAGGTGGTACCAGCGGGTGTTGCGTGGGTGAGCGTGTGGGTGGTGGCGAGAGTCGTGGTGGCGACTGCGCTGGTGATAGGGAGACCATCAAGGTAGAGGGTGAAGTCTGCTACCTCTGCAGTACCACGGTCGTCGTTGGTGAGTGTGGTGGTGACGGTGAGGGTTGGTCCAATGTCGTCATTGGTGACGGTACATGCATACGTACTTCCCGCCTCCATGGTGATGTCACCGTTTTCGTCACAGTCTCCGCCATATGTGACGGCATACGCAGGGTCTTCTGTTTCGGAGATGGTGTATGAACCTGCTGACAGTGTGGTGGTGGCTACGCCACTGTCGATGGAGACACCATCAACAAACAACGGAAAGTCCTCGACGGCGAGTGTTCCTCCGTTGTCGTTGGTGACTGTGGTGGTGAGGGTGAGGGTGGCGCTATCCTCCCCATCAACAACAAAAATATCTGTTACGCCGTTCGTATCCCCGGAGGCAAGATTGGTTGCAGCAGAGTGAAATACGATAAACCGACCATCAGGAGAAATGGAGGGAACAACAGCGCTCGATGCACCATCCCCCTGAACACCGGCAGCGGATACACTCACACGTTCGACAGTGTCGTTGATGCGGTCGTAGACAAAGATGTCAGTTGTGCCGTTTGTGTCACCCAAAACAAGGTTGGTTGCTGTAGATTGGAACGAAACATACCGACCGTCGGAAGTAACTGATGTTTTACTTGAAACTCCATCTCCCTGAACACCGGCAGCGGATACACTCACACGTTCGACAGTGTCGTTGGTGCGGTCATAAACAAATGCGTCAGTCTGACTATTTGTATCGTTTGCGACAAGATTGGTAGCCGCAGATTCATAGGCAACATACCGACCGTCCGCAGAAATCATCGCATTTGCGGATGACGCATCTCCTTCAACACCTGCGCCAGATACACTTACACGCTCAATGGTATCCCCCGTGCGGTCGTAGACAAAGATGTCGGTTGCACTATTTGTGTCACCCGAGACGAGATTGGTAGCCGCAGATTGAAATGTAACGTACTGACCATCACTAGAAATAGCCGGCTCAGACGAAATATTATTCCCCTCAGCCCCAGCATCGGACACACTCACCCGCTCAATGGTGTCCCCCGTGCGGTCGTAAACAAAGATGTCAGTTTTAGCATTGGTATCTCCAACAACAAGATTGGTAGCCGTGGATTGAAACGCAACATACCGACCATCCGCTGAAATCGTCGGACTTGATGATGTTCCATCTCCTTCAGCTCCGGCATTTGATATGCTTACGCGTTCGATGATGTTGAGCGTGCGGTCATAAACAAAAATATCAGTCCTACTATTGGTATCTCCCGGAACAAGAACAGTTGCGAGTGACTGGAACGCAACATATCGACCATCCGCCGAAATCATAGGGTTGGACGACATACCATCTCCCTCAACCCCAGCATCGGACACACTCACCCGTTCGGTGGTGTCATTGGTGCGGTCGTAGACAAAGATGTCCGTTTGACCCGTATCACCCAAAACGAGATTGGTAGCCGCGGATTGAAATGTGATATACCGACCGTCAGACGAAATCGCAGAAACCGACGATGCCCCATTCCCCTGCACACCAGCATCATCCACACTCACTCGTTCAATTGTATTTGCAGAAACAAACACCGGAAGACACATCATCAAAAACGCACCCCCAAACAAGAGTTTTTTCATACATTTTTAAGTTAAACAACTCCACCAGCTAAAACCATATCTCATATAGCATACCATCCACCCCATTCTTCGCGTCAGTACTTTGTGTATAACTTTTCATCCTTGAGACCTGGATTCCCAAGGAACTCCATCAACAACGAGACGGGGCTTTCAAAAACTAAATGTTCGCAGGAATAGAATTACCGGCACCTATTTCCGGAGCAATGCGGAACATTACAACATACTTTTCCAAATCAACGATACCTCCCTGTACTTTATCAGGCACAACTGAAACAATAGATACGAGGTATCCGGCAAACACTATTGGCTCTTTATTACTTGCAATATCTACTATCGTTTTTTCTATCCCACTTTCAAGTGTCACATTTGCAGTTACAGCACCAGCCCATACACACTGTACGCCCGCAGGACACCGACTATCTGAAACAAGCTTGTTGAATGTAATCGTCATTCCGGCAGCAACACCTTTTTTCCCTACTCCAAGCACGATATCTTCAGGAGCACGGACGCGCCCATTGTCGACAGGTTGTTCAACGGATTGTTGTTCAGGTAACGAAATGTCCGACACCTGCGTCTTTTGAGACAAAAATACATACACCCCTCCACACAAAACCACGAGGCCAAGACATATATAAAGTACTTTTTTCATACAATGGGTATAGAAAATAAGGAAATACTAATACACTCATATTACTACACAAAAGCCCCGCTGTTGCGGGGCTTTTGTGTAGTAATATACCTACCTAGTTATCATCATCGTCATCACCATGGTTCTCTTTGGTACTTGTGGCAGAGTGTCCGTTATCAGAATCACTATCATGGTCATCGTTACCCTTACTATCCTTAGCGTCATCGTTACACGTGTTGGTTACGGCACTATTTCCAGACCATATTTTGTCACTCGCCTTACTTGCTCGGTTTTCATGATGTACGTTAAGCATGTCCTGCACCTTAGTGAGCGTGAGGTCCGCGTATTCAGCAAGAACATCCTGAACTATATCAGTTGTACTTGTTGAGCTCGTCGTAAAAATGTCCTTTGCACCGTTGTACTCAACTTTAATGAGTGTTTCGTTGGTGTATACAGTTGCCTCAAGTTCTGTAAGTCCCTTTGTGTTTGTTGTACTTGTGGCACAGTCATCTTTTGAACTAGTGTGTGTTTCTTTTGATTGACTACTCAAAACCGCAAACTGGTTGGTGAGCAATTCGATTAATTTTTGAAGAAGTGACTCCAATGTTTTTTGAAGCTCCTCAATGTGTGCTGATGAATTTGTATTGCTTGTTTCAGCGTGAGCATACTTCACATCTAGAGCACTAAAAAGACCAACTCCTAATACCAGAGACAGTGCAAGTCCTGCACATATTTTTGTATACGATTTATTTTTCATAACTATTTTTAATATTAGTGTTCATTAATATGTGAACATACTTATACTATACACATTGCCATTGTGCGTGTTACACACAAATCCAAAAAACGCACTTAAAATATATTTTTGTTAGGGCGTCAATACAAGAACACGCTACTCACCCACACATACATTATGCGCTTTTACTTGTGCATTGTATGTTTCAACATCTTTCTTTGATTGTTGTACAAAAACATTATACTCATGAACAAGTGTGTTATACATATCAACTTTTTGTGTATATACCGACCCAGACGCAGGAGTTGTGGTTTCTATATCAGTACGCATGTCTGAAAGTTTTTGTTGTAATTTTTCAAGCAACAACTGACCCTCCTCAATACGCACGTTTAATACCCCACTTACCCCAGGACAATCCGACGCAGGACGCCCAAACTCCTGCACCGCCAACCACACCATGTCCCCATTGAACATCCCTTTCTTAACAGCAACACCAATTTCGGTATATTTTGGATTAAGAATATTTTCTCGATGTCCTGGAGAATTCATCCATCCCTGAACCAGTTCCGAATCATCTGCATATTCTCCGAGAGCCAAATTTTCACCGATCATAACATACGCGTAGCCAACACTATGAGCCAAATCATCAGATCCAACCCCCACAGGTGACTCATGCTCAAAATATTGTCGTGCGAACATATCATCTACCTTTTTTTGCGCAGAAAGTGTCAGTAATGCGTTTGAAGAAAGCCCAGGAAGTCCCTCCTTTCGTCGATAGTAATTTGTTTGTGCAATCGTACCATTCACAGTTATTGCAAGATTTTTTATAGGATCCGAAAATACCTCTAGAGATGCCGGCCCTTTTCCCGATACCACAGGCGCTTCAGTTGGTACTGTATCGAGCGTAACATTCGTGCGCGGTTGTATTTCTGGAGCTTCTTCTGTACGCACAATAAACGTATTAATAGTTTTCTGTACCGTATTTTGTACAGTTTTGTGCACAGAAAGCGCCGTATCTTTTGTATTCAAAAAAGTATCTGCAACAGTGGTACTCACCGGTTGTACAACGACTCCACTATCCTGTCGATACATATACAAAAAAACTGAGAGACCAAGAAGTGTGCAAAGAAAGAATATACGCTTCATAATGTCAGTATATCATTTTAAAAATCATGCTTTACACTAGTAGTATGAAGCATTTTCCAAAAACGTTACGCAACGAGTTTGTGTGTTTTAAGAAGCTCAACACACCTGCAAAAATACAAGATTTTCTTAACACTATTCCTTTTAATTTTGAGCCTCACGGAAGCACGTGTCGATCTCCACGAAAAGTACTCGCCGATAACACGGCGCACTGTTTAGAGGGCGCTTTGTTTGCCGCAAGTGTTTTGTGGTACCACGGACAACAACCGCTGCTCCTTGATCTCGAAACACCCACCAATGACACCGATCACGTTGTTACGCTTTTCAAACAAGACAACTACTGGGGAGCTATCAGTAAAACAAACCACGCCGTATTACGGTATCGAGATCCTATATATAAAACAATTCGTGAGCTTGTCATGTCCTATTTTAATGAATACTTTATAAACAGCGGACACAAAACACTACGACGATACTCACGAAAACCCTTTGATATGTTGCAATTTGAAGACGAGTGGCTTACATCCAATAGAGACATGTGGAACATTGAAGATGAAATAATTCGTTCGCCACACGAAACCATCCTCACCACACACATGCTCAAAACACTTCGTCGTGCAGATGCTGTTGAAATAGCTGCTGGGAAAATAGTTGAGTGGAAAAAACCAAGAAAAAAATAGGCACCTCTTATACGTACCGTTTTTCGCGAGTAATGACAATTGCTGAGGTAAGTGATGCAATGAAGAAAAGCATTCCATAAAAACAAGGTGTTGCGAGTGGATGTGCCCCTGGGGTACAACTTACAGACGGTGTCCCTGCAGGAATGAGTGCGTAATACTCAGCGACCTCAAGTGAGAACACTGATGCTGCAAAAAGCACGCAAAAAATAAGGAAGTTTTTTAAATATTTTTGGTGCGTACCATTGAGTGTCTGTAGTACACGTAGCGACCATACAAAAGCGACGAAAAATGCAACCGCCCCATACAAACAAGCCGTACCAAGAGGATTTGGAATAGTGCAATCACGAAAACGAAACACCGTTCCATACACATCATAAAAATCAATGAACTGCGTCACGACGTTCGACCACGCAAACACGGTCCCACCCAACAATGCAAATGATTGTGCCCACAACCACACCTTGTTTTCTTTTTGAATGTAGTTTGTTTCCATACATGCTTATTATCGAATACCTGTATCAATTGAAAAATCAAATGAAACTATTTTTCCTGCACTCACAGTTATTTTTTTAGGAACATCACCACTACCGCCAACAGCTTGATGTGGAATATCTATAACATATGACCCGGCTGGTGCATTAAATTGGTACGTACCCGATGACGTAAAATGTCTTCGTCCAATTTCTGTCGTTCCATTATTTGCATACAGAATAACTTCACGAGATGTGTATGCTTCCGCAGGAACCGTACACGATACTCCTAGTCGTTCAACTGGACATATTGGACCAACCGTCACTTTTCCTGAAATTGCACCTTCGTCAGAACACAACGCAAACTCACAGTAAGGCGCCGTACGACCAACACCGCTACCGTCAGAACATAGTTTTGCATCCATCGTACACGCAACAGGATCAACTGGAGAAATATCTGGATTGGGACATGCGTCAAATACGCATGATGGTCCATGTCTTCCAACTGTAGAGCCATCCGCACACACTTTCATCTCTTTTGTGCACCCAATACTTTGCGGTGTTCCAGTCGCACTTGTGTCGTTTGCTGGACACGGCGCAAATTCACATCGAGGCCCTACGCGTCCAACAGAAGAACCATCTGAGCACATCTTTGCTTCTTCAGTGCACGCAACAAGTGCCACTTGTTTAACTGTCGTGTATGCATACCACCCCGCAATAAGAGCAACTGTAAGAATACCGAGAGGGATTGCTTGTTTAAACATAGATTTTTTTAGTAAGTGATTATGTGTAATTTTTTACTTCGAGGCAATCGCTTGAGTTCCGCTTCACGCGCACGACCTTCTGCGAGTGTTTTGTACTCTTCCACATACCGCAACACGACAGGTCTGCGAATTTTTGTGTACCGCGCACCACTTTTTAACACGTTGTGCTCTCGAACTCTTTTTTCAATATTGTTGGTACATCCAACATACAATGTTGTGTCTGCACACTCGAGAATGTACACGAAATACGTCATCACCCTCTAGATAGACACTGTGAGGATTTCAAGAAGTTTCTTCAAAGACACGACTGCTCCCGCAACAACCGAATCTCCTCCTCCGTAATAGATATATATGTTGTCTCTTCGAACAACTGCTCCACATGGAAATACGACGTGGGATACTTGTCCATTCACTTCATACCATTCACGTGGCTGTAAAATTGGTGCCGCGGTACGCGATATTATTTCTGTTGGATTTTTGAGATCAAGAAGAACTGCCCCCACACGATATGTCGAGGTTTCCGAAACGCCGTGGTACAACAACAACCATCCCGCTTTTGTTTTTATAGGTGGCGATGCAATGCCGACCTTTACCCCATCCCACATTCCTGGACGTGGCGCCAAAATTTGCACTCGATTTGGTAACCGTTCACCAATAACTGAAAGTGACTCAATAAAATCCGCAGATATCATGTTATCCATTCGATGAAATACAAGATATTTGTCATCAACTTTTTCTGGAAAAAGACATGCGTCTTTATCATCCACATTATCCAATGTAATAATTTGTGGAGATGACCACGTCCATCGGTGTGCCAAAAAATCTGATTCTTGAATGTGGGTAATAGCAACAGCTGGTGGCTGTATCCCATTATACGCGGTGTAACACATATACAACGTCTTTCCTATTTGTGTTATGCGAGGATCTTCACATCCAGAATTTCCACCAGGAACACCTTTGCGTTCAAAAGATTCTCGTGGCACGTACACAGGATCTACAAGTCGTTCATCGATTGTTTCTCCATCTGCGCTCGATGCATACCCAACCACCGACGTATTATCATCACCCATGGCACGATACAGAATATGTGTTTTTCCTTTCAGTTGAATAGCGGCTGGATTAAATGTTGCCTTTTTCTCCCACGCATTTTGTGTTGGTGTAATAATAGGATTCGAATCAAAACGAACAACTAATCGATCGGTCGCACCACGTTCAAGACTATCGAGGAGATGTTTTAGTTTTACTGTTGCCAAACAGCACGTCGTATCGGTCGCGCCATAATAAATATGGAGCAGTCCTTTTTTTACACACGCTCCAGACGGAAACACAATATTCATCACTTGCCCATATTTTTCGTACGTTTCTTCTGGCGTAATCAGTGGACCCTGTGTGTGTCCAATAACTTTTCGCGGATCTTGTAAATCCAAAAGTGCCGCCTCAATCCCAAATACCATCTTATCTTCACCGTAATGTTGAATATGAGAATAGATAAGCAGCCAACCCTTTGACGTTTTAATGGGCGGAGCACCAATCTCCGTGTGATCCCCACTCCTATGTGTCAATTCAATTCGTCGTGACTCGATATCTTCATTCCACTTTTCCCAATACTCAGGAGTCCACAATTCTTCGATGCTGTTACAGGTTGCAATAACTGTTTTTGCTGGAGGACTATCAGTGTGTGCAGAAAAAATAACTGCGTACTTTCCATTTATTTTTTCTGGAAACAGTGCCATCGCCTTTGCATTAAACGGCGTAACGAGATGTTTGTGTTCAATTGTTTTAAGATCTTTTGACGTCGCAACAGCAACACGAATACCTTCTGCTGAAAAAGGATATGTACTCAGTGCTGTATAAAAAATGTAATACGTATTTCCAATTTTTGTTACTCGAGGATCTTCACACCCAAATTTTTCCCAATCATACTCTGGCGTAATAAGTTGTTCTCGAGAAGAAAAATGTATTCCATCATGTCCCCGCGCAACACCGACAGTTGAAATATGTAAATGCTGACCTTCATAAAAAATCTTTTCAGACATAGCACGATACAATGCAACAGACGTCCCACGATATTCGGTCGGACACCAATTAAACGTCGCAAAAGCCTCCCACGGATTGTGCTTAATGGGATTAATGATTGGATTGTGTGGTGAACGTTTAACAGTAAACATGAGAATCTATCGTGAGGATTTATTTTTTCTTCGTGTAAGTTTTGACTTCTCTCCCGTCATGAGTTTTGCAAGAAATTTTTTTACATCAGCAACAGCAACACAGCATACCGTATCCGCACCTCCATAGTATACAAACAGAAGTCCATCTTTGATAACCGCCCCGCTCGCATAAATAACCCCTGCTTTAAATCCTTCATTTTCATACCACTCATCAGGCTCAAGAATCGGCTGAGACGAGCGATACAAGACTTTTTCAGGATCATTGAGGTCAAGAAGCATTGCGCCGAGTTTGTAGCGATTCGGATCATTTACATCCATTGCGTGGTACAACACCAACCAACCATGCTCTGTCTTTATTGGCGATGGCCCAGCACCACGAATCCAGTTATCCCACGTTTTTCGACGCGCACCACTCTTGTATGCACTTTTAATAAACTTTGTCCCATCGAATTCATCAAGAGAATCAACGTACGCAACAGATACCTCTGGAGCAATACTATGCAACACCGCATGTTTACCATTAATTTTTTCTGGAAAGAGAAGCCAATTTTTGTGCACCTCATTCGGAGGAGAAATAAACACAGGTTTTTTCCATTTCCAAATACGATTAAGAAAATATGAGAGTTCAAGCCACGTCAGTGCAATACGAATAGAACTCCATCCATCAAAAGCTGTAAAGAGCATGTAGACACGATCACCAATAAGGGTAATGCGCGGATCTTCTGAACCCCCACAAAATCCACCTCCGGATGAGTGTGGAATTTTGAACTCTGAGCGATCTCCCGCTGGTGTATTGCGATGAAAAAACGCTGGCTCAGGGTATCGTCCATCAACGGTAAAACCATCTGAACTATGGGCATATCCAACCATGGAAATATCACTACCACCAACAGCACGATACACGAGGTGTACTTTTCCATCATGAAGAATCGCACTTGGATTAAACACCCACTTTGATTCCCAAAAATGTTGTGATGGGGCGATAATTGGATTTTGTGCGTGACGTATCAACGTAAGCGGGTGTCCTTTTTTTGCATGTATAACCTTCGGTATGCGTTTCGTAGTGCGCTTTTTTGGTGCACGTTTTGTTATACGTTTTTTTGATACCGCAACTCTTTTCTTCGGCGTTATTTTTTTCTTTACAACCACCCGGCGCTTAGACACTCGCGAGGCCACTTTTTTGATTGGCTTCGTTTTTTTCCTTGATAGTGTTTTTTTCTTACGTACGACCATACTTGTCTTCTACACGAGTAATGTCATGTTCATCGAATGTCCCGTATGAAATCTCCAAACATTCAACATCATCGTTGGGTGCAGATATTCTGTGTTCCACGCCTGTATAAATTTCAAACTCATCTCCGCCATGTGCCTCTCGTATTTCATTTCCAATAGTAATGCGCGGCGTTCCAGATAGTACGCGCCAGAATTCAGTACGCTGTGTATGATGTTGCAAACTAAGTTGTTCGCCACGATTAACGTGCAGAATTTTCACCGTTACTGGTTCACTGGTTGTAAATTGACGAAATGAACCCCACGGACGCTGTTCATCAAATGGTTTTTGCATGTACACAGTATACCTTTTTTCTTCAAAAATTTCAGGAAGTAATCCACCCCCTAAGAAGATTCTTAGTATCATCCAATCCCGGGGCCTCTACAGAAACTGTTTGAACACCAAGAAACATCACCGATGCATCGTTACCACCAGGAAACAGGGCGTCTCCAACGTACAACATGTCCGATAGAGGAATACCGAGATACTGAGCGAGATGAGCAAGCCCCGTCGCTTTTGTAATTCCTTTTCGCGTTACATCGATCGATGTCGCACCACCCATACTCATTGAAAACTGTGGAAGAAGTGGTTCCATAACAACAAGCATTGCTTTTCGTTTTAAAAAATCTGGATCCCACTTCATTTTAAATTCGAGAGGACCTTCACTTCCCAATGCTGAAAATGTTATTTGTGATCCCCTGTCTTCAACAAGTTCCCCTTTCGTGTGTTCTTCGTCTTTTTCAAAATGTGTTGCAATAAACGCCTGTTCAAATGCATCGTAAATAGATTTTTTTTCTTCTTCAGTTAATAGTTCTTGATATATCGGGGTCCATTCATGTGTATATGTATACAATGCTGCACCATTTGTTGGAATGATAAAAATATTTTGTAGCTCTTCTAGAGTACATCTCAATTTATTAACCACCTGTTCAAGACACTGAGAAAGTGGCGCACCTGAAACTATTGCAACCTTTTTTTCTCGTATCAAGTGCAACAAGAGTTCGGCCATCTCCGTATCAATGGTTGTTTTTGATTCCGTGAGGGTCTGATCAATATCAAACGCGATGAGTTGTGCTGAGGGCATACTAATTTTTGTATTCTTCTAAAACTTTATTAAAAAATGTATATTTCTTTCTCATGTATTCTTTAAAATCAATCATTCCGTACGGGAGTTTTGTTTGCTCATACTCGGTACACAGTTTTTTATTTTTTGACAATAACTCAAATATTTTTATTTGATCTTTAGTTGAATCAGAATCTTTATCAGTCATATATAGTTCCACATCAAAACCATCTCTTTGAAACTGCCATTTAACTGACTTAGTTATTCGCGAAGGAGCTCCGAAAAGGTTTTCCACAACATTTCGATACATATTAATTTCCGATGGAGTACAGAGTATTATGATGTCAATGTCATTTTGCCCAGCGATACCGAGGGCTGCAGCACCGCCAAAATGTAGCGGAAGGGTAGGTAAAACAGAGTGTAATTCCTCTATAATTTTATTTGCTACCTTTTGAACTTGAGGATCAAACGGCTTTACTTCAATCATCTTTCCATTAGGGAGAGTTGACAGATAGTATTCTTGAGACTCTTTAATCATAAATTGTTCCGGGATAGGGACTCGGTCACGAGTTACTAAGTATTTTACCCGCTTCGCGGTTAAAATCCTAAGTACTCGCAACCCCGCCTCAGAAAACAGTTTACTAAACTGTTTTCTTCCGGCTTTCGAGTCCCTATCTACACTAGCAGACTAAATATTAAAATAACTGGCACTGTGCCAGTTATTTTAATATTTGTTGCCGGGCAGGGACTCGAACCCCGATACTCAGGACCAAAACCTGATGTCCTACCATTAGACGACCCGGCAATACAACCACTAGCACCCATGCCAGCCAAAACACTATATCTTTTAAAACGCCTTTAGCCAAGCCCGCCCGCAGTGTTAGACATATGTGCATACGCACGACAACTTCGCTTCACTAGCGATGGCCCTTCAAAAATAAGTCCTGTCACCATTTGAATCATGTCCGCACCGGCATTGAATTTCTCTAAGGCACTTTCTGGAGACAGAACACCACCACACCCAAAAATGGTAAACCTTGTACCGAAGCGTTCTCGTGTCTTTCGGATAAGTCCGTTAGACAATTGTTCACACGGCTTTCCGCTTAGACCACCCGCGTATTTTTCTGGTGCCTCATCTCTGTGTGTCAAAGAATTGTACTCTTTATTGAGATTTCCTATCACCACACCCGAGAAACCGAGTGTATCAATAATGGTAAGTAGTTCTTCAAACACATTCCACGGAAGATTAATGGGCATCTTCACGTACATTGGCTTTGAATGCTTGACCGTTTTAAGTTCCGAGAGAAGAGATTTTAGGAGTGTTGGAGTTGTAAATGTTTCTCCACCAAACGCATTCGGACAGGAAATGTTTATCGTATAGAAGTCGCCAACATTTTCAGCAACTAACCGTTCAAGTGAATACTTATAGTCTGCAATACCCTCTTCAATACTTGCTGCCTGTGCGTCATTAGTTCGTGCGATACTGATACCCACAACATATCCCTTTTCTCGTGGTTGCGACTTGAGTCGTTTGATAATTGCATCAACACCATCATTTCGAAGTCCTTTGTTAACTAAAATACTCTGCGAACGAATGAGGCGCGTTAGCCGTGGAGTTGGATTACCTGCCGAGGCCCGTGCAGTTACCGAACCAACTTCTTCCCCACTCATGCCAATTGATGACAAGATTCGCGTCAAACGACCATTGTAGTCAAAACCAGCACAGAGCAAAAATGGTGTTGTGTAGGTAATACCGTCTAGTGTCTTTGAAATAACAGACCCTCTGTAGCCATACAAAAAACGAACCAGAGCACGACCGAAAGCTGCATGTCCCAACCACTCACCAAGGGCAACCATGAGGTCATGCGCCCTCTCTGGGTCGAGTTGAAAAAGTATCGGTTTTAAGAGTAGTTTGTAGAACGACATACCAGAAAAAACAAATTCGGATTATTTTTTACTCCACTTTTGATCTTTTTTATTTCTATCAACAAACCAAGAATCATTTTCATCAAACCACCATGAGTCTGGGTGTGTTGTGGCTAGTAGACGCCCAAGTTTTTTGCCCGCTTTTGTTTTCAAACGTTTTTGTGTCACAGCTATCCATTTTTTTGCCTTCACATTTCCTTTTATTTCTTCACCACGAAGTGTTGCCATCCACTCAAGTTGGTCTGCATCTTTTACCAATTGAGCCTCCAATGTTTTTCGTGCCTGTTCTTCTTCAAAAAGCTCTTGAATTTCAGCACCAAATGGCACACTATTGGCAATATCTTTCACTGCTTCAGGTTCAGCAAGTCTGCCGTATCGCTGGTGTACATAGTTGTGATCTGATGTACGCCCCTCTCCTATGTCATGAAATAAAGACATTAATACAATCTTTTCTCTATTTGCTTTCGGTTCAAAATAAGCCAGCGCGTATCCAATCATCGCTACATGAAAAAGGTGTTCCGCAACTGATTGTGAACCACTCCCTAAAAACCAAAAACCCGATCGAGGGGTCTGACTGTGAATATTTGTTTCATAAATAAAATCAACAGTCCTCTGATATACGTCTTTTTTATTCGTGGTCTTCTTTTTCATAGAAAAATTCTCTATCGACTATTTTGTCGTCGAATCAATAATTGCAAGTTCAAGGGGTAAGTGTGGAAGATACGCTCGTGAGATAGCCGTGTGTACATCAAGAAATCGTGCGAGAGTTGTCGACGTAATACGTGCAGGTTGTGCAGTAGCATATTCGTGCAACAACGCCATGTCTGTTTCTGAAAATTCTTCACTAAACTGTTTCTTCATATCTGGAGCATAGCGGAGAAGTAAAATGGCACGAAGTTTTTCTAATACAAGTTTACTCATCACGTTCATATCAACACCTTCATGTGCTGCTGTATGTAACGCATCAAGCGCTCCTGTAGGATCTCCTGTGTGCAACGATGTCACCAGAGCATTCACATAAGTAGCGCGGGGAGCCGACGTGATAAGAGACACCTCATCAACACCTACTTTTTTATCTGATGATGCATAAATAACTTTTTGCAAAATACCTGTCGCATCACGAAATGACCCTTCGGCAAGAAGTGCAATCAAATCTCCTGCTGCATGCTCAAGGGTAAAACCTTCTTTTTTTGCAAGTGACACCACGTGTTCTTTCAGCATGTCACGTGTTGGTTGCTTAAAGGTGTGCACTTCACATCGAGAAATAATGGTATCCAAAATTTTGTGAAGCTCTGTCGTTGCGAGAATAAAAATAACGTGTGCAGGAGGTTCTTCGAGTGTTTTCAAAAGTGCATTAAACGCCTCTTTGGTAAGCATGTGAGCCTCGTCAATAATATATACCTTGTACGGTGAATGAAACGGCAACGTTGCAACCGCGTCACGTAGAGCTCGAGCATCATCAACACCACGATTACTTGCTGCATCAATTTCATACAAATCGGTGTCATGTGTACCCAAGGCACGCGCAAAAATACGCGCAACGGATGTTTTTCCTGTTCCCCGCCCGCCTGTAAAAAGATACGCATGTCCAACGTGGTGTTGTTCAAGAGCGCCTTGAAGCACCTTTACCACATGATCTTGACCACGGACCTCATCAAAGGCCTGCGGTCGGTATTTTCTGTACAACGCTACAGTATTCATATGTATGAGTATATCACCTCAATCGCCTCACTGGCAGTTTTTGCATCCATAAGCTTGAGGAGTATTTTTTTGTCATATCCATCACCATGAAGGTACGATTTAAAATGCTTTTTCATGAGTGCAAAGGACTTTCGCTCCCCACATAATTCATCAAAAAGTTTTGTATGCTCAGCGAGAACAGCAAGTCGCCCTTTGAGATCCGGACGAGGAATATCTGAGCCAAGCCATGGATTTCCAAAGACGGCTCGCCCAAACATCACACCATCACACCCATACGTAATAACTTTTTCATGTGCATCATCCATATCAACAACATCACCATTTCCGATGATAAGCGTGTCGTGTGAAGAATCTTTTTCAAAATAATCTCGTAGTGCAATTGCGTGTGCAATCGTATCCCACCGTGCGGGAACTTTTGACATTTCTTTTTTTGTACGAGCATGAATAGTGATTGCATCTACTTTTGTTTCAAGAAGTGTCGGCAGCCATGTTTCCAATTCATTTGTTGTATACCCAATGCGTGTCTTCACCGACACAGGAATGTCACCAGCACCTTGTTTGAGTGCGTAAATTAATTCTTGTGCCAACTTCGGTTCTTTCATAAGTGCTGCACCTGCTCCTTGTTTGCATACGCCATCGTCAGGACAACCCATGTTGATATCAACCCCATCAAATCCGAGTTCGCGTGCAAGTGCTCCAGCTTTTTCCATATACTCCGGCGTTGATGTAAAAAATTGTGCAACAACCGGGCGTTCACTTTCTGAATAGTCCAAATCATGAATAAGCGCGTCGTGTCCTCCTCGAAACAGTCCATCTGCAGAAACAAACTCGGTCCAGAGCACATCAAGTTTTCCATACTTTGCAATCATCCTCCGAAAGGCCGGATCGGTTACGTCCGCCATCGGAGCAAGGCAAAAAAATGGTTGTGGGAGTTTTTTCCAAAAAGACATCCCGTTAGAAATAGGACACGGACACACACTGCCCTTGTTCTAAGGTTATTATTTTTTTAAATAAACGACTTTGGTACATATGCCTACGTTATTCGTCCGTTATTTCTAACGGGGACATGTGCATACCGTACCACTTGCATGCACAGGTCACAAGACGTACCATGCCCGCAGACGCAACTAGCCTAGGAGGAGTAAACCATGGGTAACACGTGTCCACACTGCGGAGCACCAACAAGTGGCGATGGAAGGTATTACAACGCAAGAGATGCGGGATTCCGTGACGGATACAACCAAAAGACACCCCCCGAGGAACGTCTCCACTCGAGAGATTACCTCGAGGGGTTCCGTGAGGGGTCGACTGTGCGAAGAACCCGCGAAGGTCGCGATAAGCCGCAAAGGACCACTGTGGAACTCAGCCCGGAGCAGCGGAATGCCAGGGCAAACCAAGATGCCGCGGAAGCCGAGGAGCGTGCGAACTTTGTCTCTAGATACGGAAGAAGCACCTTTCTGTAGAAGGAGCGGGTTTGCACAGTGAGGCTGAACACACACGTGTGGGCAGCCTTTTCTTTTTGTGTGGACAACCAAAGCACTTGCAAAGAGTACATTCAAGTGGTACAGTTTTTTTCGGAAGTACAATATGCGTTTTCCACACATGCACTACGTATGTGTGTAATTAAGGAGGCATTACCTAAAATGCCCAGGAAACGCCGGGGAACGCGCAACAAGAAGAAGGTGAACGGGACTCCAGTCGAGAACGGCTTGATGAAGCCTCCCCAGGGAGGCCCGAAGCCGCAAGGTCTCAAGGTCCTCGCCAACGCGGGCACCCATCGCCCCCACCTCGCCTTCTAGGCAACCCCCCAATCATCGGGCCCTCCACCAGAGGAGGGCCCTTTTCAATTACCGAGGGCGCAATTCGGGGACACTTTCATGTACGACAGGAGCTTCTATCTCGCCTTCTTTTTCTTTATAAAAAATCTTGTTACCAAATCGAAGATCAATATACTCAATTCGTCCGAGATCGGCGACTTTTTTAAAATCTTCTGACTCAATAACCGTCTGTATGTTAGTGAGCACCTCATCATAGCGTGCGTTTCGTTGCACTAACAAATGTACCACCCCTCGCTGTGGTGTCATCACAGTGAGATTCATTTCATCCCCGAGAGTACGAATACGCGTTACACGCATAGAAAGTTTTCCAAGAGCTGTGATGAATGAGGCACGTCGTGTAAATTCCTCTGATGGAAATACATACATACCGAGTGGTTGTGGATCCATCTCAAGCTCATGCACGACATACGATGAACCCAAAAAACGAGGGGCTTGAATAAAAACAAACCCTGTCGCATCAACCAAATAACATTCTTCCAATACTTCCTGCGCGTTATCTTGTAGTCGACACGCAACAGCAACACCTTTTCGTTCTTCAATACGAATGCGAAGCGTGTGCATACCTTCTACATCAACAAATACTTTTTTTATACTTGGAAATGTTGTGCGTAATTTTTTTTGTATGTCTGTTCGTGGATACAAAAAGACATTTCGTTTTGAAAAAAGATGTCCATATGAACCCACAAGCTCTGCACGTACCTGCGCAAACACCTCTGCACGTGACACAGTTTCCTCTCCTTCAATCATCACAGTATTAATACGTATAAACGGTGCATACGAAAGTTGCCACACAAAAAGAAAAACTGCTACCGCAAGAGCACTATATACAATAGAAAACACCACGAAACGTTTGCGTCTCTGTTGGCGAACACGCTCTGATGTAAACCTACGGAACATAGACTACGCTTTGGAGATTTTCTCCTTTCCGTTCATGTACGGTCGGAGCACCTCAGGAATAGTGATGGAACCATCAGCATTTTGGTAGTTCTCAACAATCATAATAAGAGGACGTCCAGAAAGTGCTGTGTTATTCAACGAGTGTACGAACTTTAACTTCCCATCATCATCTTTATAGCGAATATTCAGACGGCGTGTCTGGAAATCATGAAAATAAGAAGCAGACCCTGTTTCTCGGTACGTATTCTCTGAAGGCAACCACACCTCGATGTCATATTTCTTAACCTGACCAAGGCCCAGGTCACCACTGCAGTTCACCACCACACGGTAATGAAGGCCGAGCGCTTCTGTAAGCTCTTCCGTATTACGTTGAATCTCTTCGTGATATTTTACTGATTCAGTATGCGATGCTTCACAAAGTATTACTTGCTCATATTTATAAAACTCATGCACTCGAAGAATACCTCGCGTATCTTTTCCATGACTTCCCGCCTCTCGACGAAACGCATCTGAGAACGAAAGAATCTTCATGGGCAAATTTTTCTTTTCCATTATGTCGTTCATGTGGTATCCCATTGTTGCCACCTCAGCAGTACCAGCAAGATATTCACCATCCTGTGTCTTATATAAATCTTCTTCACCTTGTGGTAAATATCCCGTACCCAAAAAAACTTCTTGACGAACAAGTGATGGGACAATCATCGGAATAAAATCGCCTTTCGCACGAAAGAAATCGTCCACAAACCGCCAGAGTGCGAATTGAAGTTCCGCACCTGCACCTTTAAGAAAATATCCTCGAAATCCGGCAACTTTTGCCCCTCGCTCAAGATCAAGCATATCAAGCGAAGTGAGTAGCTCAATGTGATCTTTGGGAACAAAATCAAATTGTGGTTTTTTGCCCCACGCACGAATTTCCTGATTCTCAGCATCAGTGTTTCCTTCTGGAACAGACACATCGGGAACATTAGGAACCTGCAACATGAGGGATCGCCATTGTTCTATAACTGTTTTTATTTCTTCTTCTTTTTTCTGCAGCGTCTCTTTGAGTACCTTCATACCATTAATGAGCTCAGCACGCTCATCCTCTGATGCGTTCGGTATTTTTTCGCTCACCACATTTTGTTGTGCGCGCATATCGTCAATCTCTTTTGTGAGAGAACGTCGGGAATCATCTACGGCGAGAAGTTGCTCAATATCTACATTTACCCGTTTCTTTTTTGCCCCTGCAATAACGACGTCTTTATTTTCCCTAATGAAATTGATATCTAACATATATATAGAAGCTACTTGGTTAGTTGTTCATATCCTATCACAATTTAGGTTTATTTTATGCCCATCTGGTATGGTCACGCCATGCACGAGCCCGCCACAGAATACCTGCCCACAGAAATACGCAAAAGAACATTCCCTGGATTACTCCGAGAAATGGCCGACCCACCACGTACTCTTTTTATACGTGGTTCACTTCCCTCGCCAGAATATAGACTCCTCTGCGTTGTTGGCTCGCGAAAGTACTACTCATACAGTCAAACGGTGTGTCAAAATCTTATATCTTCCCTCGCAGGATATCCAATAGCTATTGTGTCCGGACTTGCACTTGGTATTGATAGTGTCGCACACGAAGAAGCACTCACTGCTGGACTACCCACAATTGCACTGCCGGGTTCTGGAATAGATGATTCTGTACTCTATCCACGAATGCATGTTGGACTCGCGCAGCGTATTTTAAAAGCTGGTGGTGCACTTATTTCAGAACTTCCTCCAAAAGAACGCGCGACGGTGTGGAGTTTTCCGCGACGAAATAGACTCATGGCCGGCATGTGCCACGCCACACTTATTATTGAAGCGCACGAAAAATCAGGAACTCTCATCACCGCACGTCTCGCCATGGAATATAACCGAGACGTGCTCATCGTTCCTGGACCAATTACCTCACCACACCACGCTGGATCAAACGCACTTCTCCGAGAAGGTGCACAAGCCGTAACGTGTGCTGAAGATATCTTACAGGCACTTGGCATCCCACCACATACTGGAGTAAGTAAAAAAACATTTGATGATGTACTTCCTGATGAACACGTGGTACTCCAGTATCTCACCGAACCGCGAACAATCGACGAAATTGCACACACAACACATACACCAATCGCACACATCAACGTCATCATTTCCACTCTCGAAATCAAAGGATATATCACTACACGACTTGGCAAAATCGAACGAACAGTATAAAGTCGTACACATTTACGATGTATGCACATTTGCTTTTATATCGTATCTGTAGTATTTGTTGCACATATATATGAAACTCGTCATTGTTGAATCACCCGCGAAAGCCAAAACAATTGAAAAGTATCTCGGCGCCGGATACACCGTGAAAGCGAGTGTTGGACACGTGCGTGATTTACCAAAGAGCAACAAGAACGCCATCGATATCGAAGGAGGATTTATTCCTCACTATCAAATTGTGCCTGAGAAAAGAGAAATTATTGCCGATCTTAAAGCCGCAGTGGCAAAAGCAGATGAAGTACTTCTTGCAACTGACCCCGACCGTGAAGGAGAAGCCATTGCGTGGCACTTGACGCAAGCACTTGGTTTAGAAAATAAAAAAACAAAAACACCCAACCAAAAAGTAAAAAGAATTGCGTTTCATGAAATTACAAAAGACGCCATTTTAGACGCCGTCGCACACCCTCGAGATATCGACAACCACCTTCGCGAGGCGCAAGAAGCACGACGTGTTTTAGATCGACTCGTGGGATACGACCTCTCAGGACTTATTTGGAAAAAAGTTCGTTACGGACTTTCCGCCGGACGCGTACAATCCCCCGCACTTCGCATCATTATGGAACGCGAGCGCGACATTCGCGCATTCATTCCAGAAGAGTACTGGGTTATTACCGCTGACGTAGAAACAGAAAAAAAAGAAAAACTCACACTCACCTGCGAAGAAGAACCGCGAGATCAAAAAAGAACAGACGCCATTGTAGAAAAAGCTCAAAACGGTACGTGGCACGTTGCGTCCGTAAAAGAAACAGAAACCCAACGTCAACCACGCGCACCATTTACCACCTCAACGATACAACAATCAGCAAGCACACGACTTGGATTCTCCCCTTCGCGTACCATGCGCGCCGCACAAAAACTGTATGAAAAAGGTTTTATTACCTACATGCGAACCGACAGTACACATCTTGCAGCACAAGCACAACAACAACTTCTTGCGGTTATTACAAAAGAATTTGGAAAAGAATACGCTCGTGCAACATCATACGCAAGTAAAAGTAAAAATGCACAAGAAGCCCATGAGGCGATTCGCCCCACAAACGCAGAAGTGCGAACCGCAGGCTCAGATGATGACGAACGACGCTTGTATGATCTTATTTGGGCACGAGCGGTCAGTAGTCAAATGACACCTGCAAAATTGATGCAAACAAAAATAACAGCGACCGTTGGTGACACAGAAGTACCACCATTTTCTGCAACAGGTTCTCGAGTACTCTTCCCTGGGTGGCTTCTTGCAGATCCTGCGTCTCGCGGGGAAGATGTTGAAATGCCAGATGTAGCTGAGAAAGATCCACTCACACTTCGTAAGGTTCTTGCGCTTGCAAAACAAACACAACCACCCTCACGCTACTCAGAAGCTGGTCTCATTAAAGAACTTGAAAAACGTGGCATTGGACGACCGTCGACGTATGCATCTATTATCAAAACACTTGATGACCGTGGATATGTCACTCGCGAAAACAGAACGCTCACTCCCACTGATACCGGTGATGTTGTAAGTTCATTTCTAGAAAAACATTTTGCATCATACATCAGCGATTCGTTCACATCAGAAATGGAGGACGAGCTCGATGATATTGCTCTCGGAAAACGCGAGTACGAAAAAACACTCCGTACGTTCTACACCCCTTTTGCACAAGAGGTCGCTAAAAAAACAAAAGAGGCAGAAAAAATCACCAACATGGGAGATGCTCCAAAAGAATTCGTGTGTCCAAAGTGTGGAAGTACTATGGTTATGAAACTAGCACGCAATGGTACCTTTATGAGCTGCTCACGTTTTCCAGAATGTGATGGTGCACGTGGCGCAGATGGAAAAGAAGTAACCGACCCAGAAGAAATTGGATTTCACCCCGAAACACAGGATCCTATTTTTGTACTCGATGGACCGTATGGACCATACGTACAACTCGGACTCAAGACACCAAAAAATAAAAAACCTCGTCGTTCGAGTATCCCAAAAGAAAAAGATCCTGCCACTGTCACCCTTGCGGATGCACTCACATATCTTAGCTTGCCACGAACTCTGGGAATACACCCTGAAACAAAGAAAGACATCGTTGCAAATATTGGACGCTTTGGTCCGTACATTGGACACGACGGTGATTTTCGTTCTCTCAAAACAGACGATGTTTACACAATTACCCTCGAACGTGCCCTCGATATTCTGAAAGAACCAAAGAAATTTAGAGGCAAACGACGCTTTACAAAGAAAAAATAACCACTGCTTCTTTACGTGCAAAAGAGTATACTGTATACATGTGTAGGTTTTTGAGCATACCTACACGCACTCTATGAAATCACTCACTGCTCAACACATCATTTCAGCATCACACAGTCCATTTACCGATACAGAAAAACGGGCTATTGAAGATGCATTTGTTTTTTCCGAAAAAGCACACACGAACCAAAAACGAGAATCAGGAGAGCCCTATTTTACACACCTTGTCGAAACAGCTCGTCACCTCGCACGAATTGGAGCAGACGCAACAACTATTACTGCCGGACTATTGCACGACAGTGTTGAAGACGTTGAGCATATTACTATTCAGGAAATTAGAGATCGTTTTGGAGATGAAGTTGCTTTTCTTGTTGACGGTGTAACAAAACTTGGAAAACTAAAATACCGCGGATTAAAACGTCACGTTGAAACTCTTCGTAAACTTTTTCTTGCAACCGCACGTGATCCTCGTGTTATCTTAATCAAGCTCGCCGATCGCTTGCACAATCTAGAAACAATCTCTTCACTCCCACGAGAAAAACAACAACGCATTGCAATGGAAACGCTCGAGATTTACGCACCAATTGCCCACCGACTTGGTATTGGAAACCTTAAAGGCGAACTCGAAGACGTTGCATTTAAAACTGCGTATCCAAAAGAATACGAACACACACGTGCACTTCGTGAAGAAAAAAGCAAAGAAAATCTTGGACAACTCAAAAAACTCGCTCATGAACTTCGCACTATTCTCATTCATGCACACATACCAGTACTTGTAATGGATTACCGCGTCAAACACATATACAGTCTTCATAAAAAACTACAAGAAAAAGATATGAACATTGATCGTGTGTACGACATCGAGGCACTTCGCATCATTGTTACCACAATCGAAGAATGCTACCTCGCTCTCGGTCTTATTCACAGTAAGTGGAAACCTCTCCCTGGTCGCATCAAAGACTACATTGCAATGCCAAAACGAAATGGGTATCAAAGTCTACATACAACTGTGTTTACAGGAAATGGCGCCATTGTTGAAATTCAAATTAGAACTAAAGAAATGCACGATATCGCGGAGTACGGTATCGCATCTCATGTTGGATACAAAGAAAAAGCGCCTGGGCAAAAACAAGAGTCGAGCGCATCGTGGGTTGAAAAATTATTTGGAAGAAACAATCCTGAGCAAAGTGGTGTAAGTCCAATGACACAATGGATTCATGAGCTCACCGAAACTCAACATACGGTAGAACACTCTCTTTCATTCATTAAAAATCTTCGTACGGATTTTTTTAATGACCGTATTTTTGTCTTTACCCCAAACGGTGAGGTGGTTGACCTCCCCGTTGATGCAACGCCCATTGATTTTGCGTACTCTATTCACACCGACCTTGGTGATCACGCATCAGGCGCTCGTGTCAATGGAAAATTCGTTGCCCTATCAACGAAACTAAATCATGGAGACGTTGTGTTCGTTGAAACAAAAGACAACAGCAAACCATCACACAAATGGCTCACCTGGGCAAAAACAGGATTTGCAAAGAAAAATATTCGGGCAGCGCTCGAAAAAAAGGACTAGAGTGAAAAATTTGTCACTGAGTATAAATCGTCATCTTCTTTTTTAGGAACCTCCTCTGAGACGGGGGCACTTGGGACTACTTCTGCAGAACCAGCTACAGGTACATCCACTTGCTCAACGGATACCACCACATCAACAGGTTGCTCGTGACGCACCTCTTCGTTATTGAGGACCGCAAGAATCTTTCGTAAATCTTCTTCAGAAACAAAGTCGATGAAGATTCTTCCACCAACTTCTTTTGGCTCTACTCGAACACGCGTTCCGAGTCGCTCTGAGGCACGTGTTTCAAGCTCAACAATATCTGGATCATACAAACGGTCGTGTCGTCGGACTTTTTCAACTGCAATACGGCGAGAAATTTGTTCTGCATCACGAACGGTGAGTTTTTTAAAAATAATTTCTTTAAAAAGTACCGTTTGCTCTTCGGGTCTATCAATTAACATGAGAAGTGGTCGTGTATGCCCCTCATTAATTTTCCCTTCTGAAAGTGCTTGTTGCATTTCTTCTGACAACAGAAGAAGTCGAATAGTGTTTGAAACGTACTCACGACTTCGTCCAACTTTACGTGCAATATCTCCATGCTTCAAACCAAACTGTTCAGCTAATTGGGCGAATGCACGCGCTCGTTCGATAGGGTTGATATCTTCTCGTTGTAAGTTTTCAATAATAGCGAGCTCAAGCTTCATTTGCTCGCTCTCCTCATCGTCTCGAATAATAACAGGGACAAGAGAAACTCCTGCCATTTTTGAGGCGCGTAGTCGTCGCTCTCCCGCAATCAATTCGTACTGAACAGAAAGACCTCCATCTTCTCGTTGTTGCTCTCGACGAGTCACCACAAGCGGCTGCAACACGCCGTACTGACGAATAGAGTCAGATAAATCTTTAAGCTTTTGCTCGTCAAAAAAACGTCTAGGCTGAAATGGGTTCGGAACAATCTTTTCTACTTCAACCCAAAAAATTGCGTTATTGTGGAAACTCATAGTAAATAAAATTTTGAATGTGGTATACAGAATGCTGGGAGACAGATACAGTTTAGCAAAAAAACTGATACTTTGGTAGAATCAGCCTATTGCCGGAGTGGAATTAAAATGAACTGCTTCATTTTGAATCCAAACGAAGTGCGATAGGCCGCCACTCCAGCATGGTTCAATTGCTCGCAAGCGACAAAAATACGGAGTATATTTGAGAAATGCCGGAGTGGCGGAATGGTATACGCGCACGACTCAAAATCGTGTCTCGCAAGGGGTGAGGGTTCGAGTCCCTCCTCCGGCACCAAAAACAGAACATGAAAAGTATCCTAGAAAACTTTGGCCTAAATTCCTATTCCTGGCGATATGTACTCAACGGGTGGTGTTTATTGCTATTTGGTGTCATTATTTGGGACTTTATAACGAGCAATGGAATTCCCAACATTGTTGAACCAGTCAGTGTTATTTACACTGCCATACTTGCAATTTATAGCACCGAAAAAGAATTTGAACGCTGGCACGACCAACTTTCAGGAAGACATATGGGAGAAGTGTACGTCATCGTATGGACTATCCTACTTTTGGGGCTTTTTATTGTTGGAATGGTTTTTCGGTACACTTACATAATGCCCACTGAAGTCATCGCGACCTATATCGCGGTTATCAGTATTCTTGCAATAACAAAAAAATCAAAAGGATTTTATCTCAAGAAAAAGAAAGTGACCTACCTGAAATAGTACATGAAGCAAAAACTCATCGTTATTCTCGGCCCAACAGCTACCGGAAAAAGTGACTGTGCTGTTACTATTGCAAAAAAATACAATGGAGAAATTGTGTCTGCAGATTCACGACAAGTATATACCGGACTCAATCTTGGAACCGGAAAAGTAACAAAAAAAGAAATGGGGGGTATTCCCCACCATCTTCTTAATGTTCTGTCTCCAAAACACCAATACACAGTCGCCGATTTCGTCCGTGATACCCACAATGCGTTTGTACCGATATATCGGTACAAACGCATACCAATTCTTGTCGGTGGTACCGGTCAGTACATCGATACTGTCGTATATGGACTCCAAGTCCCCGAAGTACCTCCAAACAAGAAACTACGCACTCGCTTAGAAAAATTTTCCACAGAAAAACTCTTTTCTATTTTAGAAAAAAAAGATTCTGCCCGTGCAAAAACTATTGATACACACAACAAACGACGACTTATTCGCGCACTCGAAATCGTCGATGCGTTGGGCAAAGTTCCAAGAACAAAAAAGAAAAATTTGTATTCCCCACTTTTTATTGGTCTCAATCTCCCTAAAGAAAAATTACAGGACAATATCCACAAGCGACTTATCAAACGCCTACGATTAGGTCTCATTGCAGAAGTGCAAAACCTTCACAAACAAGGGCTTTCATGGAAACGAATGGAGGAACTAGGACTCGAGTATCGGTACGTTTCTCGATATCTACAAAAGAAACTTACAAAGCAAGAAATGTTAGTCCAACTTGAGCACGCGATTATCCAATATGCAAAGAGACAAATAACATGGTTCAAACGAAATGAAGATATCATGTGGTTTAAACCAACGGATACTAAAAAAATCCTCAAAACCGTGGAGCATTTTCTGGCTTCCTAACTTCATGCTATAAATAGCTTCGAGAGGGCTCGCAGAGTGTCTAGGTGCGCATAATTGTTCCAGATTTACACAAAGACGAAGTAATTGTATTGTACATCGCAATCCCAAATAAAGCGGAGGGTTCGCATAGTGGTCTAGTGCGCACGCTTGGAAAGCGTGTGTGCCGCAAGGCACCATGAGTTCGAATCTCATACCCTCCGCTTTGTGTAGGAGAAAGTGTGTGTAGGTCACACCACCATGAGTTCACATCTCTCCGTCTTCACATTAAGAACCTGATAGTAACACAAACCCGGGTGCGCAAATTATGGAACTTCCTGATACCCTAAAAAATCTATATCGTCATTGGAATTTTCATACAAGTAGTGAGCGCTTTTGTGGAAGCGGATATTCTATTTAAAGATAAAAACCTACTCAAAGAAATTTCTTGGTTTATAGAGGAACGAAACAATATATGGAAGAGAAAAATTATTGGCGAAAAACCTCCATACACAAAAAACCCCATTCTCTCAACCTATCGTTTCTGCAACATCTTCAGAGAATTTGACCGACAGACAATAGAATTTCATGAATTACTAAATCCTATTAGAAACAACTTCCCATTGTGGCTTTTGAATATGTTTTACTGTCGAATGGTTGCACGGACGACAACGGTTACATCTGTTGGACTACTTTCTTTTGACCAGAAAGAAAATATAAAATTATACGAGGGTCTTATGGCATCTCCACGACCACGCTTTGGTACACCTTATGTTTTTCCCATAAGCGTCATTCAGAAAAGCAATACCCCAACGAGAGAAAAATTTATTTCTCAGCATCTACCTACCGTCATAAAATTGATAGCCAAAGAAATAGCTACCTGGAAACATAAGTCTGTGTATGATGGAGTGGAAATCATACTTCCTCTTTTCAAATATAATCTCCGATTTCTATGGACAGAGGTTTTAATCGATATTAGCTATCAATTTCCGCAATATATTAACCTCTTCGGCAGATTTCCTATTGGCCCTGGATCAGCCCCAACAATGCGGCGAATAAACCCAGCAAAAGATCCGACACTTCTTGTCAAAGACCTTTCTTTATTACCAATAAATACAGATTTAACTTTCAACAGAAAACAATTACGACTATCCGCAGAAAATTGGGAGGGTATTGGATGTGAATATAGAAAATATACAAACCTTAAGGCTGGCAGAGGACGCAGAAGAATCTATAAACCCACAAACCTTAAATAAGGTTACCTGAGGATGTTAAATACCCTTACAAGACCTTATAACAAGTACTATACCCGTGTAACCCACAAAGTTTATAACAAAACTTATTATGAACACTATTAATACAAGTGATCTTAAAAAATTTATTCTTGAAGCGAGTCGTGCGACATATGCTTCAGGAGATGAATCCTTAAAGCAAAAACAACCCGACGGGTCAACGACTATTCGTTATACAAATGGTATATACACATACCACGATAACTACTTCGGCGGTGAACCATATGGCGGGAGGGAGGTTGTTTTCCTTAATGAAAAACCTATATGGATGATGACGTACTACGGTTTTGTACACACGGGCGTTGAAAATAAAGGAGTGTATGATTTCCTTATACAATCTCTTTCACATTCAACTATTGAAATGCCGTATCGTGGCCCCGTTTCATATGAACAAAAGGGCTGGAGATACGAAAATGATTTTATAGGAGAAGCGCAGAACTTCTCTGGTGCTGAAAAGATTTTTAAAGATGGTATTTGTGTCTATGAAGCTAAATATATTGGAGGTTTAATAGATCAATAACATCTCTCCACCTCCGCAAAAACATAGAAATATGGAATACGTCTATCATTCATCAAAAAAACAGGGCTTGAAAAGTATTGAACCACGAGTAAGTACTCACGGGAAATCGTGGATATATGCAATGAAAAAACCAGAATATTGCCTCATGTTTCTAGGAAATCATGGCGACATTATTAATCAAACCGGCCTTAAAGATGGAGTGCCGTTTATAGCCGAAAGGTTCAAAGGCGCTCTCAAATACGCCTATAAAGACCTGCGCGGCTCCATATATACACTAGAAGGAGCTGATTTTAAGACGGGACAGACAGCTTTTTCTTGTGAACTTGTTTGCGATCATATATGTGACGTTGTTAAAGAAGAAAAAATTGAAAATGCATTAGAAAAAATACTACAACTTGAGTCGGAGGGAAAAATAACAATATATAGATATCCTACTCTACCTTCTTGGATGCCAAATGACAAAAGTGACTTAGTTGAGAAAGTTGTTGAATGGGCACGCAAACCAGGAAGCACTATTCTAGAAAAAATAAAACAATTTCACCCGGACATCTTAGATGAAGTGACCAAGAAATTGTCAAAATAAACTCTAATGTCCTAAAACAAAAGCCCCCGTACGGGGGCTTTTGTGATTAGTATGCAATTGTCCACGTTGTTCCGCGAATTGGAAATGTGCCCTTTTCCTGAGCATTTGATTCAATCCCAGTGACGTCAATCTTGAGTTGTGTGCCCGTGTATGAGGATACGTCGTCGGTGAGTACTGCCCTGATAGTAAAAAGCCGCTCTTGTCTGGGAGTAAAGGTGATGTTCATCGGCACGAATGCTGATCCGTCTTTAAACGGCGCGGTACCTTCGTTTCCGCCAATCGAACCGTGCACAATTTCTTTATCGTCAACGGATGTAAAACCAATGACTGCTTTTGTGGACGCGGAACCGTTTTGTTTGACCCAGAAACCTTCCAATTTTGCATTTTCCTTTCCGGTGTGGCGTATGTACAAATATGATACCGGGACCGATGTGCCCGCATGAGCAGTTCCTCCGGAGAGTAATGGTACAGATTCTATTATAAGCGTTGAAACGCCTGTCGAAGCTCCCACTTGCGCAGCTTGGAGTTCACTGAGTTGGGCTTTCAATTCTTCAACGCGCACCAGCAGTAGTTTGATGAGTTCTTGTTTCAATGACTGGATCTGTGCCGTCAAAACCTCGGTGTCAGTTTGCGCAAAAGCAGGTAAAGCAAACGAGCCGATGAGCACTAAGGTGACGAAAAACGTAACGTATTTTTTCATAAAAAATGTAATTAGATAATGTGTGTGCTTTTTATATTTTTATTATTACACCAGACAAGGGTAGTATGAGCTTTTGTCAAAAAATTGTTACTTGCGAAGTTTGAAAAAGAGAGCGCAATATACATGCGCCCTCTTTTCCCTAGGTGTCTGCAAATTAGAATCCGCGTACATTGTTACCAACAATACTGTCAGATGCACTATTGAGCAAGAGAACACCACTGTGGATGTAAATGTTTGGAGCAACAGCAATAGCTGTCATCCAGTCATTAGCAACAACGGCTTTTACATAACCACCGTTATCTACATATGCATATACTGCAGCATGTGAAATGGCAGGAACACCAAGAAACGTAAACGCAGCGACAATAAGTCCCATCTTCACATAATTTTTTATTGTAGTCATAATTGAATGTATTAAGAAATAAAAGTACCTTAGGTTTTTGTTTTGACGCATCGTGCCGTCTGAATCGTCGAATCTCATGATTCATCGAAGCAAGAAGTCTCTAAGGTACACGCTCAAAATATGTTCCTCTACAGATACCCTTACAAAAAAGTGCTCCGTAGTCGACTTATAGGGTCAATGAGTCTGACATGTACGTACTAATTAGATGTGTTTGCGCCTCTACTGTATAAGCCGATCGAAGCACAACTGCATTACATCACCAACATACTTTTGTGGCATACCATATTACGTACCCCATCTAGTGTTCATATTGATGAGAATCAATGTGGATCCTAAAATATCCCGTGATATCACACTAGTTTTTTGTTCACCCATGTACCATGAGTACATGCGGACAGAAAATATTATGAATTACTTTTTTCTACCTGCTCATCCGCACGCTTTATATGTTCTTCGGCAGCACCAATGTGTGCCGCTGCTGCCTGTACCTCTGCTTTGTGTGTCTGCTCGCTCTGGGTTTGTGCTTCTATATCTTTTTGTTTTGCATCTTCATCTTTTTGTTCCATTTCTTTGTCTTTTTGTGTGATATCGTCGGTCATATATTTTTTATTAGTATTGTAGTAATGGTTAGTAAGCAGATGTGGATGTTGAGTATCACTATTGTTGTTCTTGCTCGTTCAATTTTACTGCGGCTTCAGGTGTAGAAACTGTTTTTCCCATAACAAGTAATTTTGTAACGCCAATAGCAACAATCCAATACACCAACATTGCAAGAAGTGTCGTCCATTCAAAAACACTACCTTGAACATACGTCACACGAAACACACTAATAAAAGGTGTAGCGAAAATGTACGTTATCTCGTAAATGAGACTACTAAACCCAGCGATCGGATTTGCACCAAAGAGTTTTAAAGCGAAGCGAAAAACTAGCAACACTTCAATGATACCTAGGACATACCAGACAATTTGTGTGCCTCGATATAGTGGTTTTGTTGTTGGAGAATTAAATGAGTCCATATATAGTACTGCAGTATGCAGATAAGTTATTTTTTAATATGTTCTTTTAATAGAAGTCTAATTTGCTTGTTCTTGTTTTATTTCTTGATTGTTTTAATTTCCTTTTGTAGTTTTTTTATGTGCATTTCCAATTGTTCTGTTCGTTCTGCCATTTTTGCCTCAAATTGGTTGGTATGATTTGCCAACATTTCAGCAACCCCCATCATGTCGGTAATATCCTCCATCGCCAAAAGTATGATTGGTGGAAACGATCCTTTTGTTTCTATCCTCTTTGAATGAATTTCTCGGGCATTGAGAATCATTACTTTGCGTCCAATAAACTGAAACTCATGATCAACCTCAAAACCTTTAAAGAAGGTATTCTTGGGCAAGATATCCTCAAGAAGTTTTCGTAACGCTGGAATATTCCACTGACCGTTACCGAGCTTATATACAACCACTCCTTCGGTATCTTTTGGCTCGACTTGAAACTTTTTATAAAAAGACTCATTAGCTGTCATAACGCGGAGTTCTTTATCTAGAACGAGAACCGGTTCACGAACGACATCAACAACCGTTCGAATGTACGTCCAACTTTCTTCCCATAAACGTGCAAAAAAATCCTCCCCTTGATTTTCAAGTGAGTACTTTTTTGTATCTGTGTTGGTTTTCATACTCTTATAGTCGTCCAAAAATGACATGTATTACAAAATATCAATGTCGTCATAACGTGTTATACTACAGGTACTGATACCCACCTCCCGGCGTAGCGCCGCTGTAATATATTTGTAAGCAGATCTTACATACTGTGTAATATCACACACAGCAGTAACGCTTTTTAGTGTCTACAAATATTTTTGTAACACTTTTGTAATAGTCTACTTGTATGTTCGTCTGAATTTATACCATGTATGATGACTCGAGTAAGCCCTAAAAAAGAAAACCAGCTACGATCCGTACTCTCCACGGCGTACACAGACTACCAAAAAGGTCTCAACGCTCGTGCCTTTTTTAAAACAAGTAGTCATATTGTGGGGGAAGATTTAGTACAAAATACCTTTATGAAAACATGGGTATACCTTGTTCGTGGAGGAGAGATTCACATAATGAAAGCGTTTCTCTATCATATTTTGAATAATCTTATTGTTGATGAGTATCGAAAACACAAAACAACATCACTTGATACACTTTTAGAAAAAGGGTTTGATCCACACGATGAAGACAACACAGAACATCTTCATAACACATTTGATGGAAAAGCACTTATAGAACTCATCGATCATCTCCCAGATAAATATCAAAAAACAATGCGTATGCGATACATACAAGATTTATCTCTCAAGGAAATTTCTCTTATCACAGGACAATCAAAAAATACAATTGCCGTACAAATTCATAGAGGTCTCAGCAAACTCAGATTATTGTATGGAAGTACCCAAGTTCATATTCATTAATCATTAATTTAAAAAATATGCTTTGGACCATCATTGTCATTCTATTCGCCTTGTGGCTTCTTGGATTTAGCTTTAGTGTAGGAGGTAGTCTTATTCACCTCGTACTGGTCATTGCGCTTATTGTTCTTATCGTTCGACTCTTAACATAAATCTACACGCTTAAAAATCTACACTTCCAAGGTCCGTCTTTGGTAGGCTCGCCAACCCAAGTAGCAACCAAACGCAAGAACACACGCACTTATATAAAATGCGCCATGCTGTTGTTTGAGTGAAAAATAACGAGCAACCTCTACTGCCCCAAAAAGTCCAATTAGCCCAAGCAATACATCGAGAATACGATTTTCGGCCACTTCGTGCACACCATTAAAAATTTCAATAATTTCCCACACAATCATCCCAGCGGACGTAGCAAAAAAGAGTGTTTCAACAGAAAGTCCAAGGAAAGAATTTGCAAATCCAACAGTCACACCTGAAAAAAAGTGCACCAGCATCCACAGATCCCACACCTTACCCTCTTTCCATGTTGTTGATATAAAAGGAATATGTGACATATATTAGCGTGTTCCAAGAAGAGCTGCTATTCGCTCAGACACTGGTGGGTGCGTTAAAAATAACTTTCCAAAGAATTCACTTTTTTTCTCTTGTGTTCCACCTAATGGACTACTGATAAAAAGATGTGCGGTTGCTTTATTCACCCGCTTCATTGGTTGTGTATACGAAGAAATCTTTTCCAGAGCTTTCGCCAAACCTTCTGGGTATCTCGTAAGAAGTGCACCTGAAGCATCGGCTAAAAATTCACGCTTTCGTGAAATAGCCAATTGAATACACATACCAGCGATAGGTGTCAAAATTGCAAGAACAAAACCGATCAGTATAAAAAGAGTATTCCCACGACTATCATCATTCCCCCGCATACGGAATGATGAGCGCATAAAAAAATCAGAAAGTACCACAATAAACCCAACAACAATGACCACCACGGTCGACAAGAGAATATCCCAGTTTCGTATGTGCGAAAGTTCGTGCGCCACAACACCTTCGAGTTCCGCTCTATCCAACACACGCAACAATCCCGTCGTCACTGCGATAGTTGCATGTTCTGGATTTCTCCCTGTTGCAAATGCATTCGGCGCATCGTCAGAAATAACATAGATTCTGGGCATAGGCACCCCAGCAGTAATAGACAAATTTTCTGTAACGGTATACAAATCAAAAAACTCTTCACGCGATGCGGGTCGAGCACCAGATAAGGAAAGCGCCAATGTGTCAGAGTACCAGTAGCTACTCACGTTCATCACCAGACTGAATATAACAGCGATATAGACAAGTTCTGGGGCATTATAGACTCTTCCAAAGAACCATCCGAGAACAACAATAAGACACAAAAATACAACCATGAGAAGCCATGTTTTAGCAATATTACTTTCTTTGTGTGAATAGAGAGAAGACATACTATACACAAGTTCAAAATCCAAATTTCAAAGTTCAAAAAATTTTGCTGTCAATTTTTGAATTTTGTGCTTTGAGTTATCGCGGCTGATTAACGGTCATAAGGTCACCAATATCTGCCACCATTTTTTGATTTGCTATTTCAATTTTTTGAATAAGCAAATAGGTTCGCCATGTTATTGTCCCAATCAAAACAACAACAATGAGTACCAAGTACCATACAGAGCTTACATTTCGATTAAAGTGTGAGTACACAGATGGCATTGAGAGAGTGATTTCCAACTTACCTAAAACTGTACTTTGACAGGCTCCCGCTCACCTTCCTCAATATCAAAGAATGCACGTTTTGTAAAACCAAACATGCGAGCAACAACATTTCCTGGAAATGATGCGGACGCCGTGTTGAGATCACGAACGGTGCTGTTATAAAAACGTCGCGCTGCCTGGATTTTATTTTCTGTATCAGACAATTCACGTTGTAACTCAAGGAAATTTTGATTTGCCTTAAGCTCAGGATACGCCTCAGCAATTGCAAAGAGTGATTTAAGTGTTCCCGCAAGTGCATTTTCAGCTTTGGCATGTTGCTCCATTGTCTGTGCCCCCATAGCTGCGGCGCGCGCCTTAGTCACACTCTCAAACGCTTCGCGTTCATGTGTCGCATATCCCTTAACAGCCTCAACGAGATTTGGAATAAGATCATATCGACGCTTGAGTTGTACATCGATATCTGACCACGCCTCATCAGCACGGTTAGCATATTGAACAAAGCGATTGTACGAAAAAATTCCCCACACAATGACCAGCGCAATACCTATAAGAATATACATACGAGTGTTATGGAAGTTATTATACCTATAAAATAGTGGACTAATTGTAGCATATAAATTGAAAAGGCCTCGCCGTAAGCGAGACCTTTTGAGTGGGTGCGAATGCTATCTTAGTTTACCAGATAGCCGAGCACACACCCCAGCGCGGCGGTGGCATAGAGAGCCCACCGCGATTCTGCGGGCAACTCCAGCCACAATTGGAAAATTCTCTTCATGACCCCTCCGTGAAGTGGTACATCTATTTTATATTATAGCACATACTTACTAAAAAGCAAGTAACACCTCGTTTCAACTAAAAACGAGGTGTTCTTGATCATGTGTGACACTTTTTAATATTCCATTCCCCCACCGTGCTCGTGAGGTGCCACTTTTTCTTCCTTTGGCTCTTCCGCAATTGCCACTTCAGTAGTAATGAGTATTGCCGCTGCAGAAACCGCATTTTGAAGTGCTGAACGCGTTACTTTTACCGGATCAACAATTCCTGCTTCCAACATATCATTTACAATAACGTCATCAGCCGCGTTGTATCCAGAATTTTTTTCTCCTTCTTTTACTTTTTCAACAATAACTAACCCATCTTCTTTTCCAGCGTTTATCGCAATTTGTTGCAATGGAGCACATAACGCTTTTATTACAATGTCATACCCAATACTTTCTGCGGTCACAACTTCTTTTTTTTCACTAGAAAGTTTTTTGGCAACCTTAACGAGCGCGCTACCTCCACCGGGCACAATCCCTTCTTCAATAGCCGCTTTTGTTGCATTCACCGCATCCTCGATTTTCAACTTCAAGTATTTCATTTCAGTCTCTGTCGCGGCTCCCACACGAATCACGGCAACACCACCGGACAGTTTTCCAATTCGCTCTTGGAGTTTTTCTTTGTCGTATTTTGAATCTGTATTTGCAAGTTGTGTTCTGAGTTGAGCAACTCGTGCATCAATATCAGATTTTTTTCCCTTTCCGCCAACAATCACCGTTCCATCTTTTGTAGAAACAACACGTCGGGCCTTTCCAAACATTGCAACCGTCGCTTTCTCCAGTTTTATTCCTGTTTCTTCTGAAATCACCTTTGCACCAACAGTAATTGCAATATCAGCAAGTACTTCTTTCTTTCGATCACCGAATCCAGGGGCTTTAATTGCAAGTACATTAAATCCACCACGTAGTTTATTAACTACAAATGTTGCAAGCGCTTCACCATCAATATCATCTGCAATAATAACCAGTTCTTTTGTTCCACTTTGTGCGAGTCCCTCAAGAAGAGGAAGGATCTCTTTAATCACTGAAATTTTCTTGTCTGTTACCATCACGGCAACATCTCGATATTCTGCCTCCATGCGCTCACTGTTCGTCACCATGTATGGCGATATATACCCCTTATCAAACGCGAGACCTTCAACAACCTCGGAATCAACGCCGAGTGTTTGTGATTCCTCGACAGTCACCACACCATCCTTACCAACCGTATCGATCGTCTCTGCAATAATTTTTCCTAACCCTTCAGACTCAGAAGAAATCATTGCCACTTGTTGTATTTCCTCTTTATTTTTTATTGGTTTTGCAAGAGTATGTAATGCTTTTACAACATCAACACCTGCACGCTCCATACCACGACGAATTGCCATGGAGTTTACCCCCAGTGTTGTGTGACGCAATCCTTCGGTAACAAGGGCCTGCAACAGCACGATAGCTGTTGTTGTACCATCTCCAGCACTATCATTTGTTTTACCTGCAACATCTTTTACAATTTCTGCACCCATGTTTTCAAACTTGTCCGACAACTCTATTTCTTTTGCAATAGACACTCCATCATTCGTTATCATAGGCGCACCATACCCTTTTTCAAGAACTGCGTTTCGCCCACGTGGACCAATCGTCACGCGAACGGCGCGAGCAACTTTATCAATACCACGCTTGAGTGCGTCTCGTGCTTCTGTATCAAAAAGAATTTTTTTACTGGTCATAGTAGATTAAATTCGAAATCCAAATATCGAAATCCCAAACAGTTTCTACTCTTTAAATTCAAAGGTTTCAAACATTTTACCTTAGAATTTCAAATTTGTTTCGAGTTTCGTACTTCGAATTTCGTGCTTATTTAATAACGGCAAGAATGCTCTCTTCTTTCAAAATAAAATATTCAACTCCATCTATTTTTATTTCATCATATCCATACTTTGAAAACACAACCGTGTCACCAACCTTCACTCGCATAGGAACCAACACTCCATCATCGTATCGCCCTGGTCCAACAGCAATGACCTTTCCTTGTTCTGGTCGCTCTTTGTCCACCGTCTCCGGAATAATAATTCCTGAAGCCCGTTTTGTAGCATACTCATCTGCAGATAATGGTTTGAGTAATACGCGATCACCAAGAGGGGTCACACCCTCTTTTTTTACTTGTTGTACAGTCTTATGTTTAGCCATAGTATATGAGATAAGAATAATTTCTTATAAAAGAAAGGTGATGCAAACCACACACCTTTATAGGTGCAGTAGTATACGCTTCACGAAGCTATTGACACAAGGGTACCTACTCTTTTTTGATATGCATCATTGCATACTCTAATGTACCTCCAACTTTCTTTCCTGGGTTAAAGATATTTTTTGGATCAAATATTTTTTTGGTTTTTTCAAACAACGCATACATTTCATCACCAAACTGCTGTTTCAAAAATGGTGTTCGAATTATGCCATCATTATGTTCACCGGTTGTTGATCCTCCATACGAAAGTACGAGATCATACACACGACGAGCCACTTCGGGAATAACGGCGCGTGCTTTTTCATTTGTGAGATCCATCAAAGGAATGATGTGAAAATTTCCATTTCCAATATGCCCCGCAATATTGTGAACCATATATTCCTTATACTCATCAAGAATTGCATACAATTTAGGTAGAAATTCAGACAACGTATCTGGAGGAACCACAATGTCATCAATGAATGGTGCTGTTTTCTTTCCATGCACCCTTTGACGTAGGAGATTAAAACTTTCTCGACGAATAAGCCAATACTCATCCATTTCTTTTTTTGAACTCACAACCTGGGTGTATCGAGGTTGTAACGGTAT